>JBCCNE010000004.1:0-30590 GCA_039026015.1 Cyanobacteria bacterium P01_C01_bin.70
ATGGCGCTTGATCGCCTGATGGGAGCCCTGCTGACGGGCGAAGTCGTGGCTGTACCTCGTAAACAATTTATTAACGTAATGGAAGAACTTGTTCTCACTGAGGCTATTTCTCGGGTAGCAGAAATTGAGTCAAGTTCCGACACCACTCTCGACTTAGGCGACATCGCCGCTTACGCCTTGAATCGCCTGCCACCGCTATACGCCACCACTGAAGAAGGCGCCACCTTCCAGCGCAACAATGCCAAGACGGAACTGTCAGCGCTGATTGCGGATCAGGTGAAGGAGGCGATCGCCCGCAGTCTCAACCAGCCTGATTTCTACCCCGAGCGGAAAACCTTGAGCAAGGCCTCCAGCCAAGACAACGTATTAGGTCAGGTCAGCGAGCTTTTGCAGGATTACGCTCATAAATATGCGCCAGAAGTGCAAGGTGCCGCCAACTAGGGCGACGATTTCTGATGGTCCAGCATGGCTGTCCCTGAGCAGTGAATCGCCACCGGCGTTGCGTTAACGCTCTTCCGTCATCAGCATAGGAACCTCATAAAATTGGCCGTGCTCGTCTAGCCGCCAGCTCGATATCTGCACAATCTGGCCAGCTGTCACCGACAGAATTGGATAAAAGTATCCTGACCAGGCGAGTTGGCGATCGCGTTCGGAAGGCACCGCCGCATGATCAGGGTGCGAGTGATAAACGCCGAGGATAATCCACCCGCGATCGCGGCCTGTTCGCTGGGCAGTGAGCAAGATTTTGGGATCAATCCAATAGCGGTTGCGTTTGCTAACATCTCCAGCAATTTGATCGCTTGCCGCAAAGGGATTTACGGCGGCCGTCCAGTCATTTGTCACAGGTTGAATGATGGCGACTTCAGCGCGATCGCGAGCGGGCTCATAGCGTCCCAAGAGTAAACCACAGCACTCCTCTGGATAAATGTCTGTGGCGTGGGCCTGCATGGCGGCTAAGTGGTCAGGCGTCAGAATAAGCGACACGGCAACAACGAGGATTGACAAGGACTTAGTCCATAGTCTGCCGTAAAGATGACGCCAACAGGCCTCTCTTTAACAAAAAAGGGTTAGAGAAGCGATTTCCTAACCCTCGATCTATATTCGCGTTAAGGTCATATCTACCAAGACGCGGACAGAATCAGTGAGTTCCCGGATGGCATGTATTTTTTAAGACGAAATTGTCTCTGGAGTTGCTAGGCGATGGCGCAGGGCATCAACCACTTGGTCAAGCGCCACTGCCCTGGAAGCTTTAAACAGGACGCGATCGCCCGGCTGCAATAAGGTTGCCAAATGCTGCACCAGCTTTTGGCGATTGTCGAAGGTGGCGACGGGCACAGTCCCCGCGCCAGCAATAAGGGCTGTCGTTTCTGCCGGATCGGCCAGGGTTAACAGGGCATCCAAGCGTAAATTTTGTACACATTGACCGACCTGTTCGTGCAGTATCACGGAGTGCTCGCCCAGTTCTTTCATTGTGCCGAGCACGGCAATGTGCCGCTTTCCTGGCGTTTGTTTTAGGAGCTGGAGAGCCGCCTGCATCGACTCCACGCCAGCGTTATAGGTTTCGTCCAGCAGCACGATGTCATGGGGCAGAGCGACGCGGCTGGCTCGACCGCTAGGCAGGGTGACTGTCAAGCCAGTTTGCAGAACCCGCCAATCGAGCTGCAGAGCCGTCATCACCGCGATCGCCGCCAAAAAATTCATGGCGTTATGCTGACCGGGTAGCGGCAGCGGCAAGGGCACACCGTTGACCTCAATCTCCTCGGCATTCAAAAGGCGGCCGTGAATGTCGCCACCGGACAGCCCATAGGTAATCTGCGGGCCTGACCAGACATTGGCTGCCGTCTTAAGCAAGCGCTCATTGTCCTGGTTGAGAACGGCAATGCCTCCAGGCGCCAGCCCCGCTAGCAACTCGCATTTGGCATCGGCAATCGCCTGCTCTGATCCCAACAGCTCGATATGGGCTGTCCCGACATTCGTAATGACCGCCACATCAGGCTGAGCAATTTGCGCCAATAGGCCGATTTGTCCCGGCCCGCGCATGCCCATTTCAATCACGCCGTAGCTGTGGGCAGCAGTGAGACCCAGCAAAGTTTTGGGCACGCCAATCTCGTTGTTATAGTTGGCCTGGGTTTTGAGGACGGGGCCTTGAGTTTGCAGCGCCGCCGCGACGAGTTCTTTGGTAGTGGTTTTGCCAACCGAACCGGTGATGGCCACAATCGGCGTGGCTAACTTTTGTCGCCACCAGCGAGCAATCGCCTGATAAGCCACCAGCGTATCGGCAACTCGTAGCTGCGGCTGCCCGTCAACCGGCGCTTGGACAATGACGCCTGCAGCCCCCTGAGCGATCGCCTGCTGTACAAAGGCATGGCCGTCAAATCGCTCTCCCGTCAGCGCGAGGAACCAGTCATGAGGCTGCAGCTGCCGCGTATCGGTAGAGAGGCCAAAGCCCGGAACCACCTTGAGCCCACCATGGTTATCTTGCAAGGTTCCGCCTGTTACCGCGATTAGGTCAGGCAAACTAATCTGAAACGCCAATTCGTTTTCTCCGTGCTGTGGCAAATGGGTTGAGCTACAGCGCCTAGCCGTTGCCTCAACCAGCTCACCCTTTTAAGACTTGATTGTCTCACAAGATTTTCCGGAGCGAACTCAGGGCGTTACTGTGTGCCTCAGAGCACCACCAATTAACTACGACAGCCCTAAAGTCCGTGTTCAATCGGCCAGTGAGGAACTGGACTTGTCTGGACAAAAGAATTAAGTGACCGATGACAACTTCTTACGATTGGGGCTGAGTGGTGGGCATTAGCTTAGCGAGCACCACGTAAATCACTAGAGCCGACAAGATGCCGTTGATGGGCACGATGCCCCAACCGGCTTGATTGGTGAAATAGGCGATGGCTGAGGCGGCCACATAGGCCACAACACCAGCCCAGTTAAACGCCGGTTGCGGTTCGTCTACCGAGGGGAACTGGCCGCCCCGATTAATCCAGTAGTCAGCCATAATGATGCCACCAATCGGGGGAATAAAGGTGCCCAGCAAAATCAAATATTGCACCAACATTTCATAGATGCCGCCCCAGGCAAGGATCAGCGCAAACGTTGCGCCGCCAAGCACCAGCAGCGTACGCTTGCGAGTGCGAAACATATTTGACCCGGCAATGGAAAAAGCGTAAATCGTGTTGTCTTGAGTCGTCCACATATTCAGAAAGAACAGAATTAAGCCCCAGATCAACAGGCCCTGAGTCGCCATCACCGCGACGATGTCCGGTTCGCCGTAGACTTTGGCACAAAACGCCCCGCTAAAGATTAGAAACCCATTGCCCAGGAAAAAGGCAATCAAAGTAGCAATGAAGCCGACTCTGCCAGACTTGGCAAACCGACTCCAGTTGGTAGCCTGGGTGCCGCCTGACACAAACGTGCCAACAATGATCGTAATGGCGGCGCTGACTGGGAGCGGATCTCCGAGGGGCTGAGTCTGGAGGCCAGTAAAACCGCCAATCGCCCCGGCAGCGATTGTTAAACTCCACACCATCAAGATCACCATTGCCGGTACGGCAATGCGGCTCAGCCAATCCATTGCTTTGTAGCCGAAGTAGGCCGTCGAACAAAAGGCGTAGGTGAAAAACAGGATAATCAGCCAGTTCCACGATTCCGGCACGCCGGCAAGACTATTCAACAGCTGCGCCATTAGCGCTGAGCCCCAGGCGTACCAGCCAATTTGCGTAAACCCTAAGATGAAATCGACCCAGCGGGAACCGACGCTGCCAAAGCTAAAGCGGGCCATCAAAACAGTGGTGAGTCCAGTTTCCCCCGCAATAAAGCCCAGCAGCGCCGCATACAGGCCCAAAATCAGGTTGCTCAGCAAAATTAGCCCGACCAAGTCCGGCCAAAACTGAAACGAAGGGCCAACCAGTCCCCCGGCAAACAGGGTGCCCGAGTAAAGGGTAAACCCGGCCAAAATCGGGGCGAGCGAAATCATCGACTTGCGGGCAGATGCGGGTACGGGACTCAGGGGATAGTCTTCAGCTTGAATGCTTTGGGGGGTCGGGGTTACTTCGGGAGTGATGGTCATGGCAACTGGGGACGGTAGTAATTTGCACCAAGGTGAACAATCGCCTAGCGATCGCCCTCGGCATGCTGGATTTTCCGCCTCTGCCTCAGGCAGCCTCTTGCCTCAGGGAAAGGAGGGCCGCGTTTTGAGGAATGGCGGAGAAATAGTTGGGTGCATTCTAGGGGAAGGATCAGGCATGAAGTGTATTCTTTACAACCTGTAGCAATGACGCCCAGATAACCGCCTTCTATGATTAGGACTTACGCAAAAGCCCTTTGCTTCCTCCAAATCTGGGGAATGTTGAATCCGACTTCCCAAAATTTAGGGAGCAAGAGGCCAAAATTCGGATGCAACTGCGTCAGTCCTGACGGTGCTACGTAAAGATGTTTGGCGCAATCGCCAGGCGATCCCTGACCTTGATCACAAACCGGGATCACCTTGTATCGTTAGAAAGTTGGGCGATCGCGCATGACATGGCAAAATCTCAAAAACCGCAGGGGCAGTCGGCCCTCTTGTCAAAAGACTTGCTGGCCTACTATCGGCGGGTAAGTCAGTCGCCGCTGACCGTTATTGATGTCGAAACTACCGGCTCTCTACCCTATCGGGGAGCCCGTGTGATTGAGGTTTCCATCTTGCAGGCCAGCTTGGCGGACGGCATTCGGCACCAAGAAACTCACCTGATTAATCCGGGGGTGCGCGTGCCCGCGATGATTACCCGGGTGACGGGCATTACCCAAAATATGGTCTCGCAAGGGCAATTTCCTGAAGCCGTATGGCCCGACTGTTTAGAAAAGCTTGAAACTGGTGTACTGACTGCTCACAATTTGGAATTTGACTACAGCTTTTTGCAGTCGGAATATCGCCATCTGGACCACACCTTCAAACGTCCTGCCTCAGAACAGCTCTGCACAGTACTGCTGTCTCGCCTGCTGCTGGCCGACCTACCGTCTCGCAGTTTGCCCAACCTTGTCAAGCATTTTGAATTTGATGTTGGCCCCTCTCACCGGGCTGGAGCCGATACCCGCGCCTGCTGGCTGCTGGCTGAGCTGCTGCTTGAACAAGTTCAGTCAGAAGACGAAGCAACGCTGCTACAGCGGTTTGGGCGACAGTGGATTCGCCTGCAGGACGCCGCCACCATTTTGTCGTGCCCGGCCAAAGCGGCTCAGCAAATTCTGGCTGACGCGGCAATCGACAGTCGCTTTTCCAAGCGCAAAAACCGCCCCCTCTACCGACGCGGCGATGTTGAGCGCATTGCCCAAGAGCGCTCTGGCGAGCAACTATCGATGCTGTCATAAGAGCAATGTGGCGATTGCCACGCCTATCCGGCAGATCTCAACTATGGCCGCAAGCGATTGCCCAGTGGCTGCAGCCATAAGGCTTAACATTTTCACCCCAGAGCGTCCCCACGGACCTCACCCCATCCTGGTAACTAAGCAAGCTGACATCGCAGTCTATGAGCCGTTGCTGTCTGGAATACTAAAGAGCTTCTCTAGCTTTTTCCGAATCCAGATGACCGGATTAGACTCATATTCTTGGTTAATCAGCCCGAGTTCTCGGAGGCGGCGTTCCTGTTGAGTTAACTCATCTTCATGACGAGCCATGCGTTCAACGATGCAGTTATAGAGGCGAGGCTGACTCTGCAAGATCTCTTTAAAGCCTTGAGGACTAATGGCGAACACCATTGTCGCAGCGATCGCTTTAATCGTCACTGTACGCGGCACCCCCAACATCAAAGAAAACTCACCCACAAAATCTTCCGATCGAAAGACCGTGGGTTGATCGTGCCCCTCTAGGGTGTAGCTGACAGCCCCCGACAAAATAATGTAAAACTCATTCGGAGGATCGCCAACTTGATAAAGCGTTTCGCCTGCTTCGAGGCAACGACGGTGACCCACCTGCACCAGCTTTCGCAGTTCCACCGTACTGCAGTCGCTGAAATACGAAATTTGCTTAAGCAGATCGCGGACGGCTACCGGCCGAGCATAGGTGTCGCCGATTGGGGTCGGGTCTTGGTGCAGATAAGTGCGCTCTCGATAGTCTTCATAGGAAGATGGCACGACCACGTTAGGATTGCGGTGCCAAAGATCAAGACGCGGCGAGGCCAACCGAATTTGATGCTGCCGCAGATTGTGTTCAATGATGAATCGCAGTGAACTTTCGGTCTGATGCTTGAGGTCAACGCGCTCAACCCAAACCCATAAAATAAAGTCCAACGAATCGGGGGCAAATCCCGTGAAGTAAACTTCAGGAGGATATTGATATGAAACAGTTTGTTCCAGATAGGCCGAATCGAGCAGCGCCTCAATTACTATCACGGGGTCGCTGCCGTGGGCCACATTCACCGGAATCGATACCCAGCCTTTCTCGTTGTTATAAGTCCAGTTGACGACGTGATTGCCAACTAAATTACTGTTGGGAATAACAATGTGGCGCTGAGTAATCGTACGAATAACCGTTGAGCGCAGCGAAATTTCGACAATATAGCCCGAAAGCCCCTCCCACTCGATAAAATCGCCAACTTTGAGCTTTTGCTCCACCAGCAAAGCAACACCGCTGGTAAAATTGCGCGTCAAATCTTGCAGACCAAAACCAATCCCAATGCTGAGACTGCCTAGCAGCACGGCCACAGACGCCAGGTTAATACCCAAGGCTTGCAACATTAGCAGACTGAGAATGGCCCCCACGGTATAGCTGGCAACTGTGGCAATAGATTCTCGCCGCCCTTGCTTGACGCCCAGCCGCAGCAGCACTTGATTGGCCAGCAGTCGCCTAAATCCCCAG
Source organism: Cyanobacteria bacterium P01_C01_bin.70 (assembly GCA_039026015.1). Classification (GTDB taxonomy): domain Bacteria; phylum Cyanobacteriota; class Cyanobacteriia; order Phormidesmidales; family Phormidesmidaceae; genus Halomicronema. The sequence continues at coordinate 6,830 of JBCCNE010000004.1, forward strand.
GCAAACAAGAGCGCCATCAGTACGGCCAGAGCAAATTGAGCGATCGCGCTCAGCGTCAGGGAAGAATTGCCGATGCGCAAAAACGGCGTTTCAATCACTCGCTGAATCGTGTGGAATAAATTTTGGAGTGCCCCCACCAAAATCGACATTTATTGTTGCCATCAACAGTGTGTGCGCGCGCTCTGATTACCGCGATCTGAATAGCTCTCAACTTTGGCGATCGCTCGCGGCCGCCTATTAATCAGTGCTGACTCAAATCACTCGCCCAAGCTGGCTTAGCGTGCGCCCAAAATTGATTGCTGACGCCAAACTTACTAGCAGTGCTAAGACATACTTGAAATTTTGTGACCAAAGTTACACTTTTGTAGCAATTTTGTCGGGTAAATGTCCAGCGAAAACGCATGGTAAGCGCGATTGAAACGACCAGTCGCCACTACCAGGCCTCAAACATTAGCATTTCTCGACAGTAGTCCCTAGTTTGCCAAAATCCGCCGTCTGCCGACAGCAAACGCCAAGGGACACCCCCACATCAAGAAATTTATCAATAGCCAATAGCAGGCTTTTAGTAAGACAGCTTGTCCAGAAGCGAGCCGTCTGCGCTACAAACATAAAGCCATAATGCGCTTCATACTAAGCACTCAAGATCACAGAAGCATCAGACTGGCCAAAAGATCGCTTAATCATCGCCGACTGCACCAGCGAAACAAGAATATCGTCCGTCAGAGGCTGTACCAAAAAGCCATCTAGATCGAGCACCTCATCCGCACTCTGCCATCGAGGGGAGCCGGATTCGGTCAGCGCCACAATGGTCATCGGCGGCGTCTGAGCAACTTGTCGCAGAGCCCTAACTTGGCTTTCTAACCAGGTCGAATTCTCTCCTACCAAAATGACTAGACAGGGATTGAGTTGTTGAGCGTGTTCGACGACATGGTCGGCAGAGTCGGCAACGATAAACGAATAGCTGCCGGAAAGAGGAGAAAGTCGGGGTGGCTGATCATCGCGATCTTGCTCATCTAGCACGAGAACACAATCTTGTGGAAGTTTCATTGCCGAACCATTTGCTTGAAATTTTCAACGTCGGGGACAAAATGAATGATCCGCGAGCTTAACTCTACTCATCGAGACTTTGATTAGGGACTAATACGGGAGCTTTAGGCTTTATTGTGGTTGATAGCGTTTATAAACAGCGCGAAAAATTGGTTTTTTTTAGCTTTTTAAGTAAAGACGTTTAAGTTAGGAAGCATGTGTATTTCTATTAGGTAGTTAAAGTCTCTTTATAAAAAGCTACATTCAGCATAAAGGTCTAGAGCACAGACATCTTTAAACGGTTTCATCTCAGGAGTGCAAAGAGTTTAATGAAGCTTTAAAGATAAACTTTTTTGAATATTCGATCACTGAATTTACTCGGGTAGGCAGATTTTCAGGATGGCACAAGCTTTATATTTCATCACATTGCGAAACATAAATATGCCTGCCAGCACTTATTTTTAGTTCTTTTGATAGTCCCTAAAATAATTGACTTAAAAATAATCTCAAATTTAGTGCGTTACCGCACTGACACACCGAAGTCTTAAGTCGTTGATAGAAGTGTGATCGCATTCATAGCCTTTGCTCTAAAAACAAATGTAATCTATATGAACTAGGGGCTGTCATCATTTAGCGGTCAAGCCTTAATGCTTAAAGCGGTTCAGCCCCTAGCTAAGTTTAAGAAGCGGGCGCGGCAATGCTTATACCGCAGGTATTCTGGCTTTAATTGATGACGCGCCCTAGATTTCTACAGTATTTTTTACCTGATAAAGTACACGAAATGATCTGGGAGCAAGGGTGCCAGGTCACTTTTTGTGTAACAATCTGCAGTCTGGTTAGAATCGCTCAGATTGCTAAAAGCTTTTTGCTGTCAGACTTTTAACTCTAAAGTTCACCTTCTATAAGCTCGCTCTTCTCACAGGGTATTTCGCATTTTGCCAAATTCACTAGCTCCAGAAACGCTGTAGTGTAGCTGACAATAGCTATTCACAATGGAGTAGAAAGATGGACACTCCGAAGGCAACTGAGAAGAAGAGCATCTTACATTTATAAGCTTATTACAGCTTTTAATATGGGCATCTTACCCCGGAGCAGAACGCTCGCACTATAAAATACAAAACCTAAGATATATGATGACGTTACTAACTCATTTGTGGACAAGGCGTAAACGACTCGACTTATATCAGTTGATTGGGCTTGGCGCCGGAATCGCGATCGCCCTCATTGGCTGTAGTCCCATCGCGACTCCAGAGGCAGTGCAGCAAGTTGAACAAACCTTTGCTGACCATCAGCCAGTCTTTACCGAACTCACGACGACCGCAGTTGCCAGTCTACAAGCATCTGGCGATAGCCAACTCAAGCTGCCAGACAGCTCGTTTTACGACAGTACTTGGGCAGCAGAAACTTTAAATTCTGAAGCGATCGCCGTCAGTTTTGTAATCGAAGAATTCTATTTGCCGCTGGTTTACATTTCCACTGACGATCCCGAGGATGTTTATGATACCTGTACTAATGGCGGCAAGGTGGTTAAACAGCTAGAGCCTTACTGGTATATTTGCCAACGTGATTGGAACTAAGCGGGCAGTTGACGCCCGTTACGTCCGCCAACAATCTTGCTACTTGCGGGTATGCTGGAGATCAAATCATGCTGGAACGCTATCGACTGGAGGTCAGAATCGATTATGCGTGGACTTTCTTTGATTGGGTTGCTGGCCGGGCTAGGCATTGTCGGTATGCTGGTCTTTAATCAGCTCAAGCCTGCATCGCAAACCGGCGAAACCCTGCCAACCGAAGCAATTGATCGCGCTGAAGAAGCCGCCGAGACCGTAGAGCAAAATACGGGTACTGCTGATGCCCTTCAAAAAGTCGAACAGATTGAGCAAGCAGTAGAAGAGTCAGCCGAGGAATGATCAGGCGGAATGCGCAGAATAGCGTTCGGCAACGCTATTCTGAATTCCCGGCTGCGTTCCGCCTAACTGTCAAAAGTGGGCTCAAGGCCAAGATGATGAAACACAAAGGCATAGGTGTCAGCCGTCTCTTCGATACCTTTGGTCAGGTTGCTAGCGCCGTGGCCAGATTTGATGCCAATCCGAATCAGGGTAGGATTGTCACCACTGTGGCGGGCCTGAAGAGCGGCGGCATACTTAAATGAGTGGGCTGGCACCACGCGATCGTCATGGTCGGCAGTGACGATCAAAGTAGCAGGATAGGGCACATCGTCTCGAATATTATGCAGCGGTGAATAGCGGTAGAGATAGCCAAAATCAGCCTCACTGTCGCTATTGCCATACTCGGCGCTCCAGTTCCAGCCGATGGTAAATTTGTGAAACCGCAGCATATCCATTACGCCGACGCCCGGTAGCCCGACTCGAAAGAGATCAGGTCGCAGATTCATTACCGCTCCGACCAGTAGACCACCGTTTGAGCGCCCTTCAATCGCTAATTTGCTGGAATTCGTATAGCCTTCCCGAATCAAGTATTCGGCAGCCGCAATAAAGTCGTTGAATGCGGTTGGGCGGTTTTCTCGAATGGCCGCTTCATGCCAGGTGCGACCATATTCGCCGCCGCCGCGAATGTTGGCAATCGCCACCAGCATCCCCTGTTCCAGCAGCGCCATCCATGCCGCTCGAAAAGACGGCACCAGCGAGATATTAAAGCCGCCGTAGGCATAAAGATATGTGGGCGTGTCGCCGTTGAACCGCAATCCCTTTTTGTGGATTAGGAACAGGGGAATCTGAGTGCCGTCGGCTGCTGAATAAAACACCTGACGGGTTTCATAGTCAGCGGTGTCAAAGACCATCTCAGGGGCGCGAAAAATGGCGGACTCTCCCGTCGCGACGTCATAGCGGTAGATGGTAGGCGGTGTTGTATGGGAAGTGAAGACGTAGAACGTAAATTCATCCTCAGGGTCGCCTTCAAAACCGCTCACGGTGCCGAGTCCGGGCAGAGCCACCTCGCGCTCCAGGGTGCCGTCCGTTGCGTAGACATATACGCGCGAAGTCACATCTTTAAGGTAAGTCGCAAACAGCTTACCACCGACTAAGCTAACGCCTCGCAGAGGCTCTGGCCGTTCAGGAAGAATTGTTGCCCAGTTTTCGGGGGCGGGTTTTTGCGGATTAACGAGCACCAGTTTGCGATTCGGCGCGTCTTGGTTGGTGGTCATCAGCAGGCGATCGCCCAGATTGTCCACAACGGAGTAGCTCTCATCGGTGATGGTATCGATTAGGGGCAAAAACTTGGTGTCCCCCGCCGCCAGATCTTTAACGTACAGAGCATTGCCCAGTTTAGGCTGACCGCGATCGCTAATCGACAAAATCAGAAACCGCTCGTCCTCTGTAGCACCGACAAAATGAAACCGCAGCGGATTATCCGGATCTTCGTAGACCAGCTCATCGGCCGACTGATCGGTGCCGAGCCGGTGATAATAAACCTTATGAAATTCGTTGCGTGAAGAGAGTTCTGAGCCGTCTGCCGGGGCATCATAGCGACCATAAAAGAACCCATTGCCGCACCAAGCCGGATACGACACCTTGACCCATTCCAGCGTCTCGGGCAGCGATTCGCCAGTATCCACATTCAAGATGCGGTAGCGCTGCCAATCGGAGCTGCCTTCAGACAGACCATACACCGCATATTTGCCGTCTTTAGAAGGATTAAAGGCGCTCAGAGCGGTTGTTTGATCATCAGAAAACGTATTAGGGTCGAGCAGCACGCGCGGTTCGGCCTCTAAGCCGTCCTGCACGTAAACAATGCTCTGATCCTGCAGGCCATCGTTTTTGAAGAAAAAGAAGCGATCGCCCCGCTTATCCGGCGCTGAATAGCGGGGATAGTCCATAATTTTTTGAAGCCGCTGTTTAATCGCTCCGCGATAGGGAATCTGCTCCAAAAAGCCAAAAGTCACCTCGTTTTGCGCTTTGACCCAGGCAGCGGTTGCGTCAGAGCGATCATCTTCGAGCCACCGATATGGGTCGGGTACTGCCGTGCCAAAATAAGTATCAACCTGGTCAACAGTAGCCGTTTCAGGATAGTTCAGTTTGCGAATAGCGTCAGGCATAGGGCAACTTTACGAATGAGGCAATCGTTCTCTATTGTGCCTGAGGATGCTCGTCTGCGGATAAGCTGAGACACCAGCAGTAACCATCGCCAGTTTAGCTAGAACAGACGGCGAGCCATCTGGCTAGGGGCTGTCATCATTTAGCGATTAAGTCCTTATTTGGAAAGCGATTCAGCCCCTAGCAGTTTTTGCAGAGCGGGCGCGATTATGCCGATGCCGCCAGCTTTCTGGCTTTAATTGATAACGCGCCCTAGGCGCTCAGCACTCGGATGCTGCTTGGTTCAATACCTAGATGGCTAAAGCGATATCCCGAGCTGAGGAAGGGTTGAAAAAGAACTTAATGGCGCTCCCGATTGAGCAACTGTCGTTGTTGAGCAATGGTGACGACCGCATCTTTGAGATTATCGACAATAAAGTCAGGGCCATAGGTAGAGAGGCGATCGCGATCGCGAATGCCGCTGAGTACGGCCACCACTGGCAAATCGTGAGTACGGGCAGCGGCAATATCAGCCTCAGTATCTCCTACCATCCAAGTTTCTGAGGCAGCGGGAAGTTCCGCTAGCGCTTTTTCCACAAGGCGCGTTTTTTCGACCACGTCATGATTTTTGTCATAAATATCGGGCAGACAATACCGCATTTGTGGCGGGAAGAAAGGCTCTAAGCTAAATTTTTCCAGCGCAAACCCTAGGGCATATTCTCGCCGCATCGTGATCACAGCCAAATCTGCCTGGAGCTTTTGAATCTGCTTCAGCGCCTCGACTGCATAGGGAACTGGATAATCGTGCTTCAGATAGTCGCGGCCGTGGACAGTTTCCCGCCTCAGTAACGCAAAGCGTCGAGCCTGATCTTCATATAGTCCCGAAATTGCGCCGATTTGTCTTTCGGGGACTTGAGCCCGCTTGAGTCGCCAAAATTCCGCTTTCGACAGTTGAATAATGGCCTGTCCCGGTTCATGGGATTCTTGTAGACAGTATTGATAAACGTGGTAATACCGCTCTGACACGTCCATGATGGGGCCGTCGAAGTCAGTGAAAATACGCAGCATGTAGGACAAGTAACCTTGTGGAGGGGAATGAATGAAGCATCATTAGGGGCAAAAACATGAATAAAGAATTATGAAGAAGGATTTTTGTCTATTCTGACATCTCACCAATTCAGCTTGAAGCTAACTTACCCGGTGATTATTGAAAAAGTAGGTGGCATTTCTAATTGACCAACCGCAATCTTGATGAGCATGCTCTTTAAAGCATCCATCCAAGCATCATGTTGAAGACGGACATAACCGCGGTGGCATTCAATAAATCAATTGAGGAGCTGATCTTTTCAGAGAACAGATTTAGCTGCTGAGAATGATCGGCATTAATAGAGCTCGTAGGCGTCAGAAGTGGGATTGGTGGGGTCAGGGGCGATCGCTAACCAAAGGGGAAACTGCAAAATCGACAGCGCTACTTTCCCTTCAGATTCATCAATGATGATGAAGGGCAGGTAGTTATTTTCCAACAGCCGTTCTGCGCGCTGAGCCATCGGTTCAGATGACTCAAACAGCATGATGCCGCTGCGGGTGCCAAAATCGCCACGGGAAACGCCAAGACAGTCTTGAAAGCCCCGTCGCCAGTCCCCCAACCGCTCAGGACTCCGGGCCAACACCAAGACCCGGAGGCGATCGCCATGCATCGTGTGCAAGATTGAAACCGCCGCCGCCGCCACCAGCACATTTTGTAGACGGCTGTTCAAGGTTTTGACTGCCCCCCGACCGCCCTGACTCAGGAACCAATTGGCGACGCGATCGGCATGAACTGGCTCAAAGGTGCGCCGCAGTTGCCATATCGGGCCATAATAATCGGGCCGCAAACGATATTGATCCAACAGGCTCTGGATGCGCTCAGCATCGAGCAAATAGGGAGAATTGGCTGCCGCCAATTGGGGCGGCGAGGAAGACTCTGGTTCAACTGGGGGGACTGCGGCAGTTGGACGGCTGGCCTGGGGCTGAGGTGCTGACAGTGACAGTTGCTCTGCCGAGGTGGCCAAATCTTGCAAACTGCCGACCAAATATTCTTTGAAACTCTGAACGCGCACGGCCAAATCTTGAGAAGCACCCGCAAACGAGGTTTTCATTTCGACCTCAATGCGATCGCGCCGGCGCTCCAGCTTCTCAATTTCGAGTTCAAGCGATCGCTTTTTGCGTTCTAGGTCGCTGAGGGCTTCACGAACCATCCGCGCGAGGTCAGCTTTTACGCTATCGGCCGAACGAGACGTGCTCCCAAGGTTGAGCGGTTGGGCAGCTCCAGAAGAAGAAGACAGGGGAGATTCGTCAGCAGGCATAGGTCATCCACGCAGTCAGAGTTAAGACAATATTAGGGCGAAATAATAGAGCGCCATCAAATTGCTAAAAGCTGTCGTCATTTGGCAGGCACTCTTTTTTGATTAAGGGTAAGCCAAGTTGAAGCGTATCTTGCTGCAGGAACCTGGTTTCTCATGTGAAAGCGGTGTTTGACTCGTCAGGCTGAATTAGCAACTGAATGCTTAGCCAGGTTATTGCTTAGCGCCCTCGAAAGCAATAGTCTTTGGCTGAGTGAGCTATCGCGGACGGTTATGCTGATTTCTCAAGGCTGTGGCCATGGGTGGCGCCCCCTATTGAGACTCAGTTGGATTGGGCACATGCCGCTCTAGCTGCGATCGCAAGTCCTTTGGACTAAACAATATGGGCAAAAAGTGAATGCTGTTGACTTCCCGAAAATAAAACAAAATCGGCACTGGCGGCCAAAAAATATCCCAGACTTTCCATTCTGCATAAGGAAACTGGCGAATCCGGGTATCGCCGCGATAAATGTCTAGATCTGATGCTGTGAACACTAACCTCAGAGTTTTTGCCTGATATAGCAAAAATAGGCCGAATATAGGCACAATTCCAGCTAGAACGGCCTGCCAGCTTCCCCATAGTCCCCAAGTCAAACCGACACCAGCCAGTCCACCGACAATTAAAAAGAGGGGAATGTTGTAGCTGGGTTCTAGCGTCGTAGCCTCTATTGTTGAAGAAGCAGTCATAACAGTTTTGCCTTAGACAGATCAACAATAATTATGCGTGCTTAGAAATAGCGATCGCATCGCTTTTATTGTATCGGGTGGCTCGGCATCGCCAGCCACCTGCCAACTGTCCCAACCTCAAAATTGGCACGCAGCCAGCCTAGCCGTTCAAACAACGACACAATCAGCTTCGACCTCGACTAACCAGTCCGCTTGAATAAACCGCGAGACCTCTACAAAGGTGCAGGCAGGACGGATGGTCGAGAAAAATTCGCCATGAGCCTTTGCCGCCTCTTGCCAGCGCGAGATATCCGTGAGCATCACTCGAGTGCGAATCACCTGCTCTAGCTCGCCACCCGCATCTTTAATCGCTTGATGGATAATGCTTAGGCAGCAATGGGTTTGACCGTACACGTCTCCGGGACAAGCGGTTGAGCCGTCTGCCTGAATCGGTGCTGTCCCCGCAACTGCAATCAGAGTCCCCATGCGGGAGGCCCTCGAAAAGCCAATAGGCTGTTCCATAGGAGAACCAGAAGAAACCGTCTTGCGGGTCATTGTGCAGGCCCCCGATTTTCTAAAAACCACCGAGCACGGCACTGCCCATGCCTTGGAACATCAGCCAAGACAAGAAAAAATTGCTGATGAAGATGGCAAGCAACGCCGTCACCACTGCAGTTGTCGTCGATTGTCCCACACCCTTGGCGCCGCCAGTGGTTGTCAGACCCCAGTTAGAACCAATCACGGCAATCAGAATGCCAAAGACAAACGCTTTGACAAGGGCCGAGACCAAATCCCACGTCGAGAGAAAACTTTGCGCCGAATCGATAAAAACCTTTTGAGCAATGCCGTAGAGGTTGGTCGCAATTAGTAAGCCACCACTCATGCCGGTGATAAAGGACAGCAGCGTTAATACTGGCAGCATCAGGGCGCAGGCGACCACTCGGGGAATCACCAGGTAATCGATGGGGTCAGTCTTGAGAATCTGTAAGGCGTCAATTTGCTCGGTTACTTTCATAGTGCCGATTTCGGCAGCAAAGGCAGAGCCGACACGCCCGGCCAACACCACTGCCGTCAACACCGGCGCTAGTTCCCGGGCCAACGTTAGCGCCAAGACCCCGCCAACTGCCGTACCAGCACCAAAATTGATAAATTCACGAGTCACCTGAATCGTAAACACCATGCCGACAAAGCTCGCCGTCAGTAGCGCAATCAGCAAGGATTCTGGCCCTACAGCGACCATCTGATCCAGTGTGTTGCGGCGGTGAATAGGACGCGAAATCAAATGGATAACGACCTGCCCGATCAGCATCACTGCGGCAAACAAGCGCCGACTCCATTTGGTAAGGCTAGAGAATTGAACAGCCTGAGCCAAGAAAGCACCTCTTGAATGGGATCGACGCGGGGTTGCCAAGGCATTTTGGCATCTCCAAAAGCGCCAATTCTGAAGGTTCACAGACATTATATAGACAATGCTTTCGGCTAAACAGCCCCTAAGCGCCACAGATTTACCAGGCGATTGCACTGTCAGACCCGCATTTATCTAGCAAAGGTAACCGTCGACAGCGATCGCCACCCCTGGAGTTGACTCATTAAAAAACGGGGCACAAGCTAGGCGCCCCGTTTCCATAGGTGAATGATAAGTGATTGCGGCTTAGCGCTTTTTGATGTCTTTCGCCATGTTGCGGAACATATCCATGCCGGTATCGGTTTTCGCAGAGCGCCGCTGGAAGCTAGTCTCAAAAGACGAGTTACTGTTGGAGGTACTGGAAATACTGGACTCACTGGCAGTCTCAGCTTTTTGAGAGGGTAAACCTTTCTCGTCTAGCTGGCGCGCATTCATTGCCGAAATCTGACGAACGGACGCAATTTCTTCAGTCTGACCTCTTTTACGGGCAAACGTATGCTTCACCACCTTAGAGGAACGCATGTAGTCAATGTCACCAAACGTCTTGGCGTCATCTTCACTGAGGAAGAAAGCGCCTTTCTGCTGAGGTTGTGAAGCAGAGCCCTGCTTGTTACGACCAAATAAGCCACGAATGAAACCCGTCATAAGCCTTTCCTGAGTAAATTAATGTCCATTTACTTATCTTAACGTTAAACATTAATTTACGGCAGGGTTTCTAAGGAAACCGATGCTTTTTGTAATGCTTCTAAGCGTCCCAAAACAACCAATAATTAGCAATGAAGAGCAGCGATCTGGCGCAGCTAAATTTTGCAGCGGCTATTTTCTAAAAGCCCCATGAGGCCATGGAGTCAGCTTTATAAAAGTCTCTGCTGCGCCTGCTCAAGCGCCTGGGTGAGTTCCCAAAAGCCCTGCACCTCTGCACTTTTAGTGATAAATGCAGGCAAATGCTGTAAGCGATCGCAGTAGTGCGCCACGTTGGCGACGCCAACGGAAAGCGGAAAGCGGCTGGCATCGAATAAGCCTTCATCATTGGGACTGTCGCCCACAGTAACCACCTGGTGCTCAGACAGGTGGGGAAAATACTGGTGCAACACCTGCTGTAGCCCCACGCCTTTGTCCTGACCCAGCGGCCGAATGTGGCACTGCACGGTGCTGTAGGTAAAGCCCCAGCCCGCAGTACGACAGATCTCAGCAATGTGAGTCAGCGCTTCAGCCGTTAAATCGCCGACATCAAACGTCCAGTCGGCGAGACGAAAGGCATTATCGGTAGAGGGCTGTAGCCTGGGAAAGTGGGTTTGCAATTGACGAAACATGCCGGCGAGCTGTTGGCGATGATGAGCCCTGTCGGGCAAATCGACGAGGGGGACAGCGGCTCCCGTCTCAGGCGTTATAAAGAGGCCGCCATTCTCGGCAATCGCCCCAGCCACCGGCAGATAGTGGGCCACCCCCTGGACCCAACCGGCAGAGCGCCCGGTCACAATCAGCGTGGCGACGGACGAAGCTGATAAGGTCGCCAGCGATCGCAGCAGCAGGGGTGAAAATTTGCCCTGCTGAGTCAGCGTGCCATCCATATCGCTGGCCACCAACTGCACCTGCTGCAGGGGCAAGCACGAAGATTCTTGCAGCAGCACTGGAGAATTTTTCATAAAGTCCTACACTTTGGTGATATTGCTAGGATTTCAGCGCGATGGCACAGCTTTCACCCGATCAGCGCAATAATTATTACCTCATCGCAGCGGCTCGTACCGGCATTCACAAACCGATTTTGGCGGCTCTCTATGCTGTTCAGAGCCGACCACCACTCACTGACGGCGAAACGGGACTGGGAATCGCAGCGGCGAATCGCATTCCCCCAGATCAGGTCAACACGTTTCCCGAACAAGTGCAATATGCGGCCAATACCATTCGCAGTTTGACCGATCAGCTCATTGCTGACGGTTGGCAAGGCCCCGACCTGTGGGATGGGGCAGCCGGTCGTTATGCCGATCGCTTGCTGCAGGTGATCGCCGAAGGCTACGGTCCACCAGTTAACGACAGCTCAGCCGCGCGTTTAGAACCGGTCGATGCGAATCAGCTACAGCAAGCCTATATCGAAGACATGGCAACGGACTACAGCGCAGCACAACTGCCCAAAAATTTGGCTGACCTTGACCAGGCACTGCTGTCATTTGTCGAGCGCCTTCCCGCTAATTATGGTCGCCTCGACTTTCAGCGAGAGGCGCTGCTTGAGGCAGTGCGCCTTTGGCGCAAGCTCGATACTCCAACCGCCGCAATCGCCTCGTTAGGCATTGATACCACCGCCGCTTCAATTGATGAAGCCGCCCTAGACAACGCCTTGGTGGAGTTTATCTCGCAGTCGGATCGATATTTTTCGGGGTATCCCAATCAGCGAGAAGCGTTCATTCGCCTAGTGCAGCTCTGGCGCGAACTCGATTCCCGGGAGGCCGCGATCGCGACGCTAGCCGCCACCGAACCGTTTGCCAAGGAAACCAATTTAGCCATTATCGATCCGGCATTGATGGCGTTTGTGCAGCGGATACCGGTCAATTATCAGGGGCGAGGCGATCAGCGCTTTGCCCTAACCGAGGGCTATCGCCTGTGGTACGGGCTAGATTCGCGGACGACGGCAATTCGACAGTTAGGCGTCGATCCGCAGGCCCTAGTGGCGCAGTCTAGTGATGCTGAGGCGATTACTCAGCTGGCGGCCAAGCTTGATCGCGCCCTGCTTAACTTTTGGACAACGGTGCCCACAATGTATGCCGGTCAAGATGATCAGCGCGAAGCCTTGCTGCGCCTAGTGACCATCTGGCGCCGGATGGAAGGCCGCATTCCCGCCATTCAATCTCTGTTCAACGACCTGCGGCAGATGGCCCGGGCCAATCCAACCTCGATGGACGCGATGCCCAAGCCGCAGCCAGCTGTGCCTCCCAGCCGGCCAGCCCGCTGGACACCCCGCAACCTACAGTTGAGCGCGGCTATTACTCCCGGCGGCAACTTTACCTGGTCAGAAGCCACGCGCGGCGGCACCCGCTTGCCCCCTGACCAGCAAACCGTTGATGCCATTGTGCACATTGCCGAGTTAGCGCAACAGGCCCGCAATCGCATTGGTCGGCCCTTTGTGATTACTAGCTGGTATCGTCCACCAGACGTTAATGCCCGAGTAGGCGGGGCCTCCCTGAGTCGCCATATTTTCGGAGATGCGATCGATTTTTACTGTGACGGCTTGACGGGCCTACAGCTCTACTGGGCACTAGACCCTTGGTGGCCGGGGGGGTTGGGGCGCTATACTCGGTTCCCTTATCTGTGCCACCTAGACGCCCGCAGCAGTCGTGCGCGCTGGGTGCATTAAGACAGTTCTCTCTATGATGCAGATCAGACAGCGGGCGGGAATCTTAAGACTAGAGTTGAAACGGTTTTTCCGCCATGCTATTTTCACCTGCTCCATCCCGTATCGTTGTGGCCCAAACACCAGCTCCCGAGACTCCGCCGAATCCGGCTCCCGAGCTGAATTTGTGGATGGCAACTTCTGGCGTCCTCTTTATCCTGATAATAGCTCTTGGCATCCTAAACCAGATTCAAACCAAGCGCCTGCAAAAACAAGTCAAATTTGCTGAGTATAAAAATAGAGAGCTGCAAAAGCGAGTCAAAATCGCCTCTACCACCATCACCAAGATGGAGAAAAATCCTGACCTAGTGCATTCACGCGAGTTTAATCTCGATTATCTGCGCATGCGCATGGACGAGGAAATGTTCCATTTTCAAATCGTTAACCAGCTGAAGGTGAAGGTCAAGCAGGAACTTGCGGTGGCCCTGCGCCCGCGGCAGGCAGAAAACGGCATGGTGGGGGTAGCCAGCAAAGCCCGGCAAATCGACCAGATTTTTGATGTGGTTTATAAAACTAGTGAGGCGCTGGGGGCAAAAACGCGAATTCTCTTCCGAATTGAGATTAAGCTGGCCAAATTACCGACACAATCAACGTCTTCTACCATCAATCAGATCATTGAGTGTATCGAGAATTTTCTGAGTCCTGATGCTGAAGGCGGCACTTGGCAACCCACGATTCAGGGTCGCCTCGCCAACATGCATTGGGATCAAAAAGCCAAACCGACACCGCTGCTGATTTTGGAACAGTCAGCAGAGGGCGTGAACGTGACCATCCGCAGCAGCTATAAACCGGCTTAGCCCCTGGGTAGAGCGCTGGCGGGTAGCATCCGATTACCCCCAGGCGAAAACAGCCGCTCCCCAACTCAGCCCAGCGCCAAATCCCGAAGAGGCCACCACATCGCCGGGTTGAATTTTGCCGCCGCGAACTGCTTCGTCTAGGGCGATCGCAATCGACGCGGCTGACGTATTACCGTGACAAGACATATTGCTAATGACCCGGGCACTGGGCACCTCCAGACGGCTGGCTACGGCATCCAAAATGCGCTGATTGGCTTGGTGCAACAGCAGCCAATCAATATCATTAGCCGTTAGTCCGGCACGGAAAAGGGCTTTTTCAATGATTTCAGGGACGCGCTTGACCGCAAAGCGATAGACCTCTTTGCCATTCATGGTGACAGGGGCAAAGGTGCCTTTTTGAGCCATTTTGCCGTCCATGAGGGGCACCGCGTCTGCCTGATAGGGCAGGTTAAGACAGCCGTTGAGACTGCCGTCGCTGCGCATCTCAAAGCCCAATAAGCGATCGCGATCGCTGGCCCGCAACACCACAGCACCAGCACCATCGCCAAACAGCACGCAGGTGCGGCGATCGCTCCAATCCGTCCACCGCGACAGCACATCAGCGCCAATCACTAGCACCGTCTGATAGACTCCTAAACGCATATACTGCGCTGCCGTAATCAAAGCAAATAAAAAGCCCGAGCAGGCCGCCGTCAAATCAAACGCCACTGCCCGAGATGCCCCTAACTCTGCCTGCACCTGAGCTGCGCTGCCAAATAAGTCATCCGGGGTCGAGGTCGCTAAGATGATTAAATCGACTTTGTCAGGCGTCAGGCCACTCATTTCTAAAGCGGCAGTACCCGCGCTAGCAGCTAAACCACTTAGCGACTCTTGCGCGGTCGCCACATAACGCTGTCTGATGCCGGTGCGAGTCGCAATCCACTCATCTGACGTCTCCACCATCTGGCTAAGGTCGTCATTACTCAGAACGGTAGACAATCGCGCTGAGCCGCTGCCGACTAAAGATACCCCGAGATTTGCTTGTTGCACAGTCTACTCTCCGTCTGCCGCAGGCATCGCCACCTTATGGTATTGTGCCTGAATTCGCTCTAACACCTTATTGTCCACGGCCTCTTTTGCCAAGCGAATTGCATTAAAGATTGAGGGCGCTTGCGAACTCCCATGGCTAATCACCGCAATGCCTGCGACTCCCAACAGCAACCCACCGCCGTGTTCAGCATGATCGACTCGCTGTTTGAGGCGCTGCAGATTATCTTTGAGCACTAGCGTGCCGACCTTACCACGAACGCCTCGAGGCAGCTCTTCGCGCAAGATTTGCAAAACCGATTCCCCAACAGCCTCGGCAAACTTGAGCAGCACATTGCCGACAAAGCCGTCGCAAACCACGACATCAAACTGCCCGGAAAGAACATCACGTCCTTCTGCATTGCCCACAAAAGGCACTATCGGATGATCAGCCAGTAGTTGATGAGCCTGCAGCGATGTCTCGTTACCTTTGCTAGGCTCTTCACCAATATTCAGCAGGCCCACCTGGGGCTCGGCAACCCCTAAAACATACTTGGAATAGACCGTCCCCATCACGGCAAACTGCTCTAGAAACTTGGGTCGGCAATCAACGTTAGCCCCAACGTCGAGAATAAGCACCGATTTGCCAGCTAAAACCGTAGGAAAAACGGCCCCAATCGCCGGCCGATCAATGCCCTTCAGCCGTCCCAACCGCAGTAAAGCCGCCGCCATTGCGGCTCCAGAGTGCCCCGCTGAGACGACAGCATCGGCGTCCTGCTTTTTCACCAGATCCATCGCCACATTGATCGAAGCCTTACGCTTACGGCGCAGCGCACTTAGCGGCTCCTCATGCATCTCAATCGTGTCTTCAGCAGGCACAATTGTCAGGTCTTCAAGATTTTCTAGATTGGGAGTGGCTGATCTAATCTGGTCAGGATCGCCAACCAACAAAACATCTGCATCCAGCTCAGCCTTAGCCCGGATAGCACCTAAAATAATTTCAGCGGGTGCATGATCGCCACCCATAGCATCTACGGCGATTCGAGCGCGAGTTGCCACCATGACTGAATTCTGTAAAAAACATAAAAGATTTTAGCAGAATACCCTTACCCCCGACGCTATAGTTCCTCACCAGGCTCAACAATTCGCTGGAATAAATAGCCGGTGCCGCGAGCCGTCAAAATTAATTCCGGATTGCTCGGGTCTTCTTCTAACTTGGCTCGCAGCCGCGAAATATGTACGTCAACCACGCGAGTATCCACGTGACGTTCGGGAGTGTAGCCCCAAACCTCTTGCAAAATTTCCGCCCGCGAGAACGGTTCTCCAGAGCGGCTAACGAGCAGCTCCAGCAGACTAAATTCCATGCCGGTCAGCCGAATCCGCTCGTCCCCTTTGTAAACCTGACGCTTGTTGGTATCGATACGAATGGCGTTGATAGAGATAACGCCGGAGCTGGGGATGCCTGTCGTCTGACTTTTATCTACTCGCCGGAGCACAGAGCGGATGCGGGCCTCCAGCTCTTTAGGAGAGAAGGGCTTGACCACGTAGTCATCGGCCCCAAGCTCCAATCCGGTAATGCGATCGGCAACATCACCTAAAGCCGTCAGCATGATGATGGGAATGTCTGACTCTTTACGCAGTTCCTGACAGACGCCGTAGCCATCAAGCTTAGGCATCATTACGTCAAGCACTACGAGATCTGGACAGGCGTTGTGGAAGGTATCGATCGCTTCTTCACCATCGGCAGCAGTGACCACGTCGTACCCAATCATCGAGAGGCGAGTTTCTAAAATGCGGCGAATGCTGGCCTCATCATCCACTACCAAAATTTTTTCTTTCGTACTTTCCAAGACTTTTGCTGCTCCCAACGAACGCTTAACTCATCGATTGGCTCATCTCTAAAGCAATTGTAAATTTAGCTTCGTAAACGACTTTTGTGCATTGATGTTAAGCCAACGACTATTCTATGACGTTTGCAAGCTCTCAGAGCCTCGACAGCTCCCGTTTCTAGCATTTCTTAAGATTTAATTAGCTGAGATGAGAAAAATACAACTTCTCAAAAGGTGATGTGATGTCATTGCTGCCGTTATCGATAAGCAAAGTTTTGTGCCGTTAAAGAGGCGTTCCTAAGACTAGCGTGAATTGTCTGAGAACTGGGCAGATCACGCTAGCCTCGGCACAATGAATCTAAGGTTTTCAGAGGCTGGCCTGATGGCAGATGTACGGCTACCCGCGATCGCACTCACGATTGCCGCTTTCAGCACACTGGCAGTGACGGCGCTACAGTCGGGCTCCTCCAGTTCTTCCGCCGAAGGAACGGATCAGGTCAGCCCAGGAGAAACGGTCACGGATGCAGAGACGGCATCGACGTTTTTGGTGGTGGCGGGCGGCGGGGCCCCAAGCTACAACGAAATTGCCCTCGAAAAAAACGTGTGGTATTTCCAGCGCACGCTGACACATCTGGGAGCAGTGGTTGCCGACGCTACCGTATTTTTTGCTAACGGGAACGATCAACAGGCCACCATTCGTTACCTTGATCCTTTGGGACAAGAGCAGTTCAAAGCGCCCGACGTTGAGTTTCTGACCGGAGCGGCTACTCGCACCAATGTTCAAGGCTGGCTAGACGCCTATCCCCAAACTGATGCGGGCATAGAAGACTGTCCCGTACTTATGTATTTCACCGGTCACGGAGCGCTCAACCCCCAGAACAACGATGACAACGCTCTCATTTTGTGGGAAGAAGCCCTGCTGTCGGTGCAAGATCTGGCCCAGACCCTAGATCACTGGCCTACAGATATCCCTTTCGTCACGATGATGGCTCAGTGCTACTCTGGCTCCTTTGCCAATCTGATCTACGAGGGCGGCGATCCGGAACAGCCCGTCGCGCTGCAGAGCCGCTGTGGCTTTTTTGCCACGATCAAAACTCGACCGTCAGTAGGCTGCACGCCCCTAGTAAATGAAGCCGATTATCGGGACTACAGCTCTAGCTTTTTTGCTGGGTTAAGCGGCCGCGATCGCTTAGGTCATCCAGTTGCCAGCGCTGACTACGATACTGACGGGCAAGTCTCATTTGCCGAAGCCCATGCCTTTGCCAAAGTCGATGGCGAAACTTCAGATTGGCCCATCTCGACCGCAGAGGCATGGCTGCACCAGCAGGCCTTAGAGACAGACAAGGTAAATATCTTGGCAGCGCCGATGGTGGAGTGGCTGGCCGTGGCCCCCCCGGAGCGGCGGTTTGTAATTCAGGCACTCAGCGCCAAGCTAGGCTACAACCTGACGACAGCCTTTGCCGATTCCCCTACGCCCAGAGCGCGATGGTCAAGTCCCCCGCAGGAAGTCTTGACGGCTTATCATCAGCGACTGCGTATGGAGCTGATTAACGTCGGCATGGAACAAGCCATCCGGTCTAGTGGTGACCAAACTACGATTACAACCTTAGAGAAGCTGCTCGCCTGCGAGTCGGGCAGTTGGTAACTGGGAATCTGGAATTCGGAGTTCATAGTGCGGAAAATCAAGAACCAAGAACCAGGGACAAAAAATCCAAAACCTACAATCGAAAATCCAAAATTGAGCGCTATAGGTAGGACGACAGCGAGCGCCGCTGACGCACATCGGCTGTATTCACCAGGCTGTCTTGAGGCCAATCAAGACGATGCTGGATCTGATCTGGGACCACACTCACATGGGGATGAGGCGTGACTGCTGGAGCTGATTGAGCGGCAGATTTCGCTGCATCGCTTGCTGGCTCAGGAGCCACCAGAGGCTGCTGGGGATTGTAAGCATCCAACCGGGGAATGGCTCCGGCGGAAGGGTTCGCGGAGGAGCCCGAGTTTTTGAGCCGCATTGATGTAGCAGCTGGCGGAGTAGACTCAACCCGAGACGCCAGCCGATATTTTTGGCGGGGCAAGGATCGCCGGGGCGATCGCGATTTGCGTTTTCGAGGTCGCTTGAGCAATATCGATAGCACCCAACAGCCACCAGCACAGCTGCCAACTAAGGCCAATAGGGTCCACTCAGAGAGACCGTTGACGGGCGGCACTGACGGCACGTCTGAGTCCAGAGTTGGCGTTGAGTCACCGGCGGCGTCAATTGAAACAGGGCCATTGCCCCCCTTAGCCCCCTTCTGCAGCCGTTCATGGGGATCGCTCCCTGGAGCAGAAATCACGGCCTCACCTTGGTCAGAGGCGGTATGCACCAACTGTCCATAAGCGAACAGTGCGATCGCCAACAGTCCTACCCAAATGCTAGCTAGCACCACAAGCGGACGATAAGTGGTAGGCGGCATCCACGATCGCCGATAGCGAAACAGCCGCTGCTGCACTGACGTGGAACGGCGACTATCGGCACTCACAGGAGGCGGGACACGGCCTGACATATGGCAATCATGCAAAACGCTATCGCTATTTTATGAACTGGCCGGGCGATCGACTAGGGAACACATGATTCTCTACACGCAGGTTTAAGGGTGGCAGCCACAGGCCTCCACAAAAGCTATACAGCGCTTCTCCGAGGCATCTGTGCTGCCGATTAGTAGCGAATGCGCGGATCAACATAAGCATTCAGAATATCGATCGCGATACTCACCAAGGCCACGATCATGGCAAAAAACACCATCAACCCCTGCACGACTGGATAATCTCGCTGTGAAATGGCCTCGTACAGGCGATTGGCCAGTCCTGGCCAAGAGAAGGTCACTTCTGTCAGCACCGCGCCCCCGAGCAGAGTGGCAAAGGTGAGGCCCAACACAGTGACGACTGGAATCAGAGCATTTTTTAAGGCGTGAGCCGTCACAATCCGCACTTCGGGAATGCCTCTGGCTCGGGCGGCCTCAACGTAGTCAGCCCGTAAGGTCTGCTTGAGATTGACTCGCACAATGCGCTCAAAGACGCCGCTAATCAAAATTCCTAGCGTTAGGCTCGGCAACGCCAGATGGTGCAGGGTCGTCAAAAATAAGTCGATGCGCCCTGTGAGCAGACTATCTAGCAGATACAGGCCGGTGGGGCCAGTCGGTGGCGCTGCTCCCAGGGGAAAGCGAGTGCCAATGGGGAACCAGCGCAACTGCACCGCAAATAAAAGCTGCAACAGCATGCCGAACCAATACATCGGCACCGCATAGGTGACGATGCCAAATAGTCGCCCACCCGCATCCAGCGGCGAATTGGGTCGAGAGGCCGCGATCGCCCCCACCGTTAAGCCTACACTCGCTGCTACCAGCAGGCCGCAGAGTGCCAGTTCCACCGTGGCCGGGAAATGATCGCCAATAATTTCCCAGACGGTTTGCCCCTGACTCGCGATCGAAGTCCCCAGATTTAAGGCCAGCAAATCTTTGAAATAGCGGAGATACTGCATCCACAGCGACGCATCCAACCCCAGCTGCAGCCTGAGAGTATCTTTAGCGGCATCGGGAGCTCGTGGCCCCAGCAAGGCATCAACCGGATCTCCAGGCGTGGCCCGCAGCAGCAAAAACACGACCGTTGTGATCGTCCAAATCATCAGCGGTGCCAGCAGCAGCCGGGTGATGATGTAGTAACGCAGCGCATTTGAGCGAGACATACTCACCGTCGAACGGGTGTTAGTTCACGCTCTCACCTTACAGTGAAAAGAAGTTTAGGGAGCCACTACGACATTGACGACACGCTAGAGCCAATTTGCGAAAAAAGTCCTATAAAATACTTTAAATCCTGAAGCTAGGCAAACATTAGGAGCGGGCCTCTGCCAGCCTGATCAAAAGCATAAGATCCCTAGTATTCAAGTCACTTAACTTAGAGTTTACAGAGCACTTTTTAGCGGTATTTTCGGAGCGACCGCGACGTGGGCCGAACTTAACAAAACGAAAGAAATAGTCAAAGATCTGTAAATCTAGTGTTGTCTCGCACACACTAAAGAGCAACTTAAAGGTAGATTAAGTAAATCTACCAATGAACAAATTCAGTAAGTTCCTACTGGATAAGTCTTTCGAGTTTGCCCCCAGTCGAGAGTGGTTCCTTTGATCTAACTCTAATGATCTGAATCTCTGCGTATTACTCTTGTTGGAATCTGAGCATGAAGGAATTAAAGCTACCTCAAGGTCGGCGAGCTTATATCAACGTAATGGAAAGCTTGGTGGCTCAGGAAGTTGAAAATCAGCTTCAGCGCATCCCTGCGCGGGTTCGTCGCTATTTGAAGTTAGAAGAAGTGGTGACCTACGCGCTTAATCGGCTACCCACGTTATATGCCTCTAGCCAAAAAGGCTGGCAGTATCAGCAAAAGATGGCTAGCCAGGATATGGAGCATCAAATTGCGGATGCGGTAAGGCAAGCGATCGCCGCTGTCCAAGTTGACCCATTACGGCTCTCTCAGCCTCTTAACCTAGCAAACGGCGAATCAGAAGCCGTTTTGCAGGCTTTACGAACGCTCTTTCAGATGCCTGATTTGAGTTGGGATGACGCCTTGGCTAAGCTTGGTGAGCTGCCAAACGAGACATCGCCACATCCAGTTACAGCTCCTCCGACTCAGCCCTGGCAACCGCCTAACAACACTCATCCTGATCAAGCGGCTTGGAATCATCGTCAACGACGATCTCAGTCTTCGAAAAAAGAAGCTCTAGAAGAAGCTAAAGCCGCTAGGTCACGGGACGAGAGCTCTTGGGGTTGGGATGATCCTCGCTATCGCCTCTAGCGTTATGTGTCGGTAGTGGAGTAATTACTGAACAATCGTTTTTCCCTGCAGGCCGTTGCTGGCATTAGCTGACATTATTTATATTTGTCTGATGAAGCTTACCGCTCTGCCTGTCATGAGGCTTGAAGTCATTATCTATTACCTCGTCAGCGGCAAAAACGCTGTAGCTTGATTGAAAATGTCAATATCATTGATTGACGTTCGGTCTTTAGGGCGTCAGTGGTTTCTATAGCCTCTACATAAAGTAGCTGCAAGCCTTACTCAATGGTTGAATTGAGTTTTTCCTAAATCTAAATTCTAAAAAGCGCCTAGTGCCGCATGCATGTGATATTTGCAATAATATCTAGTGAAACGACATAATCGCGTTGACACCGGCTTTTCAGAAGGGTATCAACGCTTTGTCAGCCTAGAAAGCCGGTTACTCAAAGCAATACTTTAGTTGCGTATTTACTATTTTCCCGTCTGAAGACGTCCGTAAAAACTCAGAAAAACTCAGAAAAACTCAGGACAGACACGATAAACTCGGACTATTATCAGGGTACGCGCCATTAATGTCTGAGTTAATGAGTTTTGACGACGCTTTTCGAGCAGCAGATTTGGCCGTTCGCGCAGTACGTGCAGAAGGACTGCGTGATATTGAGCGTGTCGTATTGGAAGGCTCCTGGTATCGACAAACTTATCAGAAAATTGCGTCTACAGCCGGCTATACCGAGGGATATCTAAGCCGTGATGTGGGCCCTGCCCTGTGGGATACGCTGTCCCAAGCGTTAGGTGTTCAAGTTAAGAAAACTAACTTTAGAACCGCAATCGAGCGGTGGTCGGAGCAGGCTCAAAAATCATCAGAGGCTGACTTGGCGGCTACTAATGGTGATCATGCGGCAGCTCCAACTGCGCTCACATCAGATATCATCACAACCGATACGTTACCTTTTGATGTCACTGACTTTCGAGGCCGTGAAGATACTTTAGCCAGATTAACCACCTGGATGATTGACGATCGCGGGCGATTACTCTGTTTATCAGGGCTGCCGGGCAGCGGCAAAAGCTGGTTGGCCGTGAAGCTGGCAGAATGTGTACGGGATCAGTTTCAGCGGTTCATCTATCAAGATTTGCGCGATCGCCCGACGCCCAGTGCCCTGATCGACACCCTGCTCACTACGCTGGGGGTGCCTCTACCGGAATCTACGCTGCTCTCAGACCAGCTTGATGTGCTAATTCAAGCCCTAGTCAGTTGCCCAAGCCTAATCGTGCTCGACAGTACGGAAAAGCTGTGTCAGCCGCAGCAGCTAGCCGGAGTCTATGCCCCTGAGTTGGCTGAATATCATGAGCTTTTAGCGGCATTGGCCAACCGTGAACATCAGAGCTGCGTTGTGTGGGTAGGCCGTGAACCGCCCCGCGCTGCCAGTGCAATAGCGGGTTCCAGTTGTCGCCGCTATCCGCTGGCCGGCTTGACCGCTGACGAAATTGCCGAGCTGGCAGTCTGGCCGGATGATATTGACGCGACGTCGGTCGACTGGCGAGAACTGAGTCAGCACTATGGCGGTCTGCCAGCCTTGATTTTGACTAAAATTGCCTCTCGTCTGGCTTCCTTTGGCAATCGGTTAGGAGCCTGCTTAGAGGCCCTCCATCATGAGCAGCATTTTGTATATTCCTACTTGGATGAGTGGTTGGCACCGCTGTCGGCGTTAGAGTGGCGCGTCCTTACCTGGATGATGATTAGCCAGCGGCCGCTTTCCCTCACCCAACTGAGCGCCTATTTGGGACTGTCGGCGCCTCTAGACGCTTTGAATTCGCTCTGCGATCGCGGCATCTGCCGGGCAATTGCCGAGGCTGATCCGGCTTGGGAGTTAGTGCTGCCCGAGCTGCTGTCGCCATATCTTTGCGATCGCTTCTTGACCACCTTTTGGGAAGCTAATGAAGCGGAGCAATTCACTTGGCTAGGCGAGTACCCTCTATTGCAAGCAGAAGCGCCAGAAATGGTGCGGCAGTGGCAGCGGCAAACTCTACTGACAGCCGTAGCTCAACACCTAGAAAATCAGTATCCTCAGCCAGCCGAGCAGCAGCGGTTTTTAGAAATCGCATTCTATCAAAGCCAGACTGCCGGGTCCATCGATTCTACCCTCGACTACCGACCGGGCAATCTTTTGAACCTGGCCCATCATTGGCAAATCTCTCTGACCCAGGTCGATTTGCAGGGGCTCAAGCTCCACGGGGCCGATTTACAGTCTGACCTCTTTCAAGGAGTGTCCTTTGCCGGGGCGGACTTAAACCAAACGCTCTTGGCGCAGCCGATGGGACAATGTCCTACGATTGCCGTTAATTCGCAGCGGGCAGAAATCGCAGTGGGCGACCAAGATGGTCGTCTATTGCTTTGGGATTTGCAAACGGGTCGGTTACAGCGGGCGATG
>JBCCNE010000005.1:0-28397 GCA_039026015.1 Cyanobacteria bacterium P01_C01_bin.70
CGTCGGCACTACATCGGCGATCACCATATCCTGCGATGCTTGGGTGGCCCTCACGACGACCTCGACCTTGCCATCTTTCAATGATCTCCCGGTCACAATCCGGAAAGGAATGCCCACCAGTTCTGAATCCTTGAATTTCACGCCGGCGCGTTCGTTGCGATCGTCCAGCAGAGTTTCCACACCCGCTGCGTTCAGCTCTTCATACAGCTTTTCGGCAGCGGTCATTTGGGTCTCATCGTTAACGTTGGGCACCACCACAATGGCGTGATAAGGGGCGATCGCCACCGGCCAAATAATGCCGTTTTCATCGTGGGACTGTTCCACAGCGGACTGCGCCAGCCGCGACACGCCGACGCCGTAGCAGCCCATCCATAAGGGCACGTCTTCGCCCGATTCGGCGGTGTAGGTCGCCCCCATCGCCTGAGAATATTTTTGTCCCAATTGAAAAATGTGGCCGATTTCGATGCCTCGCGCGGTCTGGAGCGTCTGGGACGGATCATGGACAGCGCGATCGCCCACCTGCGCTTCCCGCACATCTACTACCAACTTTGGTAACTCGAATTGCTCTCCCCAGTTAGCGCCCACAACATGATGGCCGCTCTCGTCAGAACCAGTCACAAAGTTTTCGAGAAATACGGCGGTCCTATCAACCAAATACTTGAAGCTGAGCAGTCTCCGATCTTTCCTGAGAATATTTTTGAGCTGTGAAAGCTTAACCAACAAACCTTCTTGTCCAGCTAAAGTATCTCTTTCATCGCCAGAAGCAGCCTTTTTTGCCTCACCGAGGCTTGTCATGTATGAATTGATTGCTTTTTCATATTCTGGAATTGCGGTCGTAGGATTACTTAGATTAGCCGTCTCAGGGACAAATTCGAAGAATCTATTGATCAAACCAATAGATTTGACAGCAAAAACATCTTTTAATGCCTCTGGAGTATCTAGTTTGATAAATGTTGAAAAGTAATTCTGTAAATCTAAGCCTGGAGATATGTACCCTGCAGGCAAAGATTTTAAGCTACTTTGAGAGGCTACATCCAGTGAATCCATCGAGACAATAGTGATGTCATCCCCATCGTGATCTTCACTCAAAGTATTCAATAACCTATTTTGAAGCTGAACTTCGTTGATCTCTTGGTCTCCACGGATACTGACCATCACAATGACTTTAAAATCGAGAAAAGCCAGTTTTCGCCTATAAACAACGTTATAGAGAACATTTTTTACGATTTGGGTTGGAGAGCAACCAAGAAATTCACAGAGAGTTTCAATTGTGGGAGTGTTGGGGGTGTCTAGCTTTTCAAATTTCGTGAACTCGGAGGGCACGGCATCCGGCGGCAGGGAGATGGCCTTTTCCACGTTGGCAGCGTACTTGCCATCCTCGGTGTAGAGCACCTCGTCTTCCCCCGCGTCCGCCAGCACCATAAATTCCGTCGAGCCGGAGCCCCCAATTGCCCCCGAATCGGCATCTACCGCTCGAAACTTTAGCCCGCACCGCTGCAAAATCTTGGTGTAGGCGGCGTACATGTCCTGATAGGTCGCTTTCAGGCTGGCCTCGTCGGCGTGAAACGAGTAGGCATCTTTCATAATAAATTCTCGGCCGCGCATCAGGCCAAAGCGCGAACGAATCTCGTCTCGAAATTTGGTTTGAATCTGATACAAATTTAGCGGCAGCTGGCGATAGGAGCGAATCATATCGCGGGCGATTGCAGTAATTACCTCTTCATGGGTTGGCCCTAGCCCCATTTGGCGATCGCGACGGTCAATTAGCGAAAACATAATGCCTTCTGCTTTCGTGTAGGTATCCCAGCGCCCCGATTCCTTCCACAGTTCTGACGGCTGTAGCTGCGGCAATAAACATTCCTGTGCGCCCGTGGCATCCAGCTCTTCACGGACAATCGCCGAAACTTTAGTTAATACCCGCCACAGCAGCGGCAAATAGGCATAGACTCCGCTGTCAATGCGCCGCATATATCCGGCCCGCAACAGCAGCTTATGACTGGGAATCTCTGCTTCAGCGGGGTCTTCTCGCAGGGTGACAAACAGCATCTGAGAGAGGCGCATGGGGGCAATCTCCTACCTAAAAAGGCGGTGCTAAATACATCACAGCATTGTAGTGACTTTTTGCCCCAGGCCAAAGCATCAGCTCAACCAGGCAAGATCCGACAGTCCGAATTCTGAGAAGCCAGGCCGCTGATTTGACAACCGCACAATCGCAGTCAACGACCAAGATTAATATTGCGTTACAAAAACCCCCAAAAGATTAGTGCGCGGTCACAATTTTGTTAACTAGGATGCAGTTTCCTAAAGATTGAAACCGCTATGATTCCAACACTTAGAGCCAGTCATCCAATTTGAAATTTCTTTTAGAAAATCATTTCTTAAAATGAGAGATAGCCTCTCATAAATGTTACAGTAGTTTACATATCGGATGTACTCCTGGATTAACCGACGTTCTGTTTCTTCACATCGCTTAGGAAATCGCTCGGAAAGTCACCCATTTAGTACATTTGAATTAACCTAATCTATCGCCCTGTATCCATGAAGACTACTCAAAGTACCGATTTGGTTCGTACCTATCTTAAAGAGATTGGTCGGGTGCCTCTGCTAACCCATGAAGAGGAGATTGTGCTGGGTAAGCAGGTACAGCAGCTGGTTGCTCTAGAGAAGCACCAGGAAGCGCTTGCCGATGAGCTGGAGCGTAAACCTATGGTTGAAGAATGGGCTGCTGCTGCTGAAATATCTGTGCAGGAGCTGCAGGCGCTGATTAGGCTGGGCAAGCAGGCCAAGCGCAAAATGGTTGAAGCTAACCTTCGTCTGGTGGTGTCAGTAGCGAAAAAATATATTAAGCGCAACGTGGACTTGCTTGACCTAATTCAAGAAGGCACGATTGGCATGCAGCGTGGCGTCGAAAAATTTGACCCAACAAAAGGTTATCGGTTTTCAACCTACGCTTACTGGTGGATCCGTCAGGCCATCACGCGGGCGATCGCGGAAAAGAGCCGAACCATTCGCCTTCCTATCCACATCACTGAAAAGCTGAACAAGATTAAGAAAGTTCAGCGCCAGCTTTCTCAGCAGCATGGACGTGCTGCTTCCATTGCCGAGATTGCCGAAACGCTAGAGCTATCTACACAACAAGTGCGTGACTACCTAGAGAAATCGCGGCAGCCGCTATCTCTAGATTTACGAGTGGGCGACAATCAAGACACCGAGCTAAGTGAGCTGCTGGAAGATGACGGCATCTCCCCGGAAGAGTTTGCTACGCAGTCTTCTCTGCGCAGTGACCTAGACCGCCTCATGGTCGAGCTGACCCCGCAACAGCGACAAGTGCTGACCCTGCGATTTGGACTCACTGATGGTAAAACCATGACCTTGGCAAAGATTGGCGAAATTCTTAGCATCTCTCGAGAGCGAGTGCGCCAGATTGAGCGAGAGGCCCTTACCTCCTTGCGTAAGCGCCGCAGCGACGTTCGCGAATACCTCGCTAGTTAGCGTCAATTCTCTGGCTAGGGCTGGAGGCAACTGAGCCGAAACCTGCTTTATTGCACGACTCAAAACGATTGCCGTATATTCATCACTCAATCCTTTGCCCCCAACGACACTTTTTGCGCCAGTTCCGCCTTAATCCGGTTCAAAATGGATGTTTCATCCAAATTTTCCAAGATCTGATTGACGACTGACTTAGGCCCTGCCGCACCCCAGGTAGCTCCATTCGCAAGATACTGCTTGGTCACTAGGCCAATGCCATAGGTGGCGACTCCGACTACGGCAGCCTGGGTAGCTGCCACTGAAGTATATGGCGTCAGGGATAAACCGCCAGTAGCAGGCGCGCTTACTCCCAATAGTCCCTTGAGCGAGCTCAAGCCCAGCGTTACTAAGAGTTCACTGGCAGAAAGGCCACCAAGTTCCAACGCAATGCTCCGCAAGAGCCGCAGGGATCCGGCTTGAGTCATCGGTAATCCGTAAAGTTGCGACAGCGTGACAATCATGGTCACATCGACAATCGCCCCAGTCAGCACATCCAGCACCGTGAGTGGATTCAGTGCAACTGCAATGGCCTTGGTCATAACGCTGCGCCAAATCACTTCGTCAGCGGCGCGATCGCGAATCTCCAGCTTTTTTTGCACGATTTGTTCGTTCAGCTCATCGGCATACAGCAGCGTATTCAGCGCAATCAGAGAAAGTCCTTCCCGCTGCAACATCTCCAAAATTTTGAGCTTGAGTGCCGTTACCTCCGGGGTGCCCCGCTGCCGCGTGGGTCGCATCCTTCCATCCGCCTGGGACTGAGCAATAGCTACGAGAGGCGCTGCCGAAGCCATGACAATTTCATCGGGAGAGATCAGTTCGCGCAGGCGCTCGCCCACTAGCGCTGTATAAATGGCTCGGCGGTCAGCTTCGGGATACTGATCGACTTTGTTAAACACTAGCAGCATAGGCTTACTGGCAGACCGTAGCTGTATGAGCGCTTCATATTCCAGTCGGGTAATATCGCCCGCAATCACAAAAAGAATCAGATCGGCGGCGGTCGCTACCTGCCGCGCCAAATGCTCTCGTTCAGCGCCGTTAACCTCATCTAGCCCAGGAGTGTCGATCAGCTCAATGCGAGACTGGCCCGTGCCTGGGAGGGTGGCTCGGTGAATATTGGCGCGATCGCCCACAGTTTCCTCATCGATCTGCCAATCTGCTGACTGTATGGTTTGCGTTACCCCATGAGTTGGCCCAGTCTCAAACACCGGCGTTCCGGCTAACGCATTGAGCAGCGACGACTTGCCGCGACCCACCAAGCCAAAGACGGCAATTTGCACAACGGCTTGGTCCAGCTTTTGTCTCAGGTGCTCTAGCTGCTGTACCTCAGCCTGTAGTCCAGAAGTCTCGCGGGGTGATTGCTGCAGCCGCTGTAAAATATCTGACAGCGCTCCTCGCGCTTGATCGTAGGTCATCTGGGCCTGTAAATCTTCAAACTCCAGCACGACGGTATCGAGTTCGTCGGCCAGTTCAGCCGCGTCCGCAGGAGGTTCGGGAAAGGCCATAGCGATCGCTCAGTATTTTCTCTAGGATACTCTTCCGTATTATGCAGAGACTTTGACCAAGCCTTATGGGATAATGATCCCGATAATGGCAAGGCAATACTGGGGCTGCTATTGGCGCAAAATCGCCCCAATGACCGACTTACCTAGTGTATGGAATTTCAGACGACGGCTCAAGAAGCCTGCTACAAGCGCATTGAACCCTGGATGCATAATCTGTTTGGGGGCAGCGTAGTTCAGTTTGAAGATGAACCATTGTTTGTCATTAATTTCGGTTCAGCAGTTGCCTCTACTCGCGTGATCCCCTGGGAAGAAAATGACGCGCTGATTACCACCCGTTCTTACGTCGTGACTGATATCAACGTGACGCCAGAGCTTTCCTACTATCTCCTCAGGGAAAATAACGGCATCCGTTTTGGCCGCTTTGCCTTTGACTCGGAAGATGACATTGTGTTTGAACACAGCTTGGTAGGGTCAGCCTGCGACCAAATTGAACTGCAATTTTCGGTGACGACCGTAGTCCGACTGGCGGACAATTATGATGATGAAATTGTGGCGCGGTGGGGGGGCAAGCGCGCCCTTGATCGCTGGTCTTCCTGGTAAATTTGTGTAGAAAAATTAATATAAGTTGTGCGATCGCTAGCTCCGTCTTCGGCACAATTAACGTCAAAAGTTTTTGCTGCGGCAAAAATTTCACGACATCAAAAATAGGGGGAAGTAGCGGTCATGCAGAAATGGGACCAAGAACTTAGCTGGAAAGTCCTGGGAGCAACTTTGTTCGCGATTACGCTGTTTTTGCTCTTTCCTCGACCGCCCCATCCACATGCGGTTGAAGCAGTTTCGGGGCTGCCGACGCTGACCGAGTCGGCGGTCACGGCAATGGTGCCAACGACCTTAGCTGACGACAACAGCCCCCTTGACTTCACCACGCTAGAGCCGGCGATTGCCCAGGCTGCCCCCAATTATCAGCCACGCCAAGTGATTGAGCTAGCAGATCCGTCAAACTATGGCGATCGCTACAGCACCGACGCTTATGGACAACCCCTCAGCAATCAGTTTATTGCGGTGCTGCACGAGACGGTGGGTTCCGCTCAAAGTGCAATCAATCTCTTTCAGACCTATCATCCGAATGACAACGATCAGGTGAGCTACCACACCTTAATCGGTCGCGACGGTACTGTTTACTACATCGTGCCGCCAGAAAACCGTGCCTATGGAGCCGGCAACTCGGTTTTCAACGGCCCCAGTGGTCCGGAAACAGTCACCACTAATCCCGCATTTCCTTCATCAGTCAACAACTTTGCTTATCACGTCTCGCTAGAAACTCCCAGTGACGGTCGGGGCAATGGCCCTAGCCACAGCGGCTACACCCAGTCTCAGTATGAATCTTTAGCGTGGCTGTTAGCCCAGAGCACCATTCCAGATGGCCGCATCACGAGCCATAAAGCCGTTGATCGATCAGGCAGTCGCCAAGATCCGCGATCGTTTGACTACAATCGCTTTTTCACATTGCTACACCGTTATCCCTACCGGGCTAGATAGTTTAAGTTTGCGATCAATGGTTGATCTGACCTTGTCCACTGATGCTGAAACGGCTACGAATCAGCAGTCTGCTGCAGCCAAGTGCTAATCGACTGCGGCAGGGACTCGACTAGATTGGGGTGAGGCAAGTATGCTGCCAACACCAACACGCTGCTAAACAAAAAGATTAGTCGCCAGGGGCGGACTTCAATTGTATGCATGGTAGATTTCCCACTCTAAGGTGTATTGGTTTCTGAGGAGCCTTCTGTTGCTTCCTGAATCAGCACCGCCCAGAATTTACGGGCGAAACTTGAACGAATCAGATTAAGGGCATACTCGCTGATGACCGCCTTAAAGATGGCCGTGAACAGACGCCTATTGAAGTGGCTAGAGTTGACTGAATCATGGCGATCGCAGACCCCCTCCTCCACGCTAACCCGCTAAAGCCACCTCCCATTAGCACCAATAAAAAAGAAGCCCTCGAATAAGAGCTTCCTTCTTAGAAATGAGAAATTGTCGAATCGCAAGTAAGTTGCCAATCAGTAAACTGGCCGGGCATCTGGCCCCGCCGAGTTGCGTGCTCGCTCCTTCGCCTTGGTCGCACTCTTCTTAAGGGCATCCAGTCGTTTGATGAACTGATCTCGCTTACGCTTCTTTGGCGTTTGCTCAATCAACGTCTTGAGCGCGCTGCCGAGACTTTTATAGGCGTTGGGGAGCGTGTAGCCAAATCGGGTCGCGATCGCGATTGCCCGTTCGTCAGCGTCAATAGCTTCTTCCGTTGCCTTGATGGGATTATTGCGCTTGTAAAGCCGCCAGCCCGAAAATCCACACAGCGCCAGCGCTAGCATCAGCAACAGACCATCCTGCACCCACAGCTCACCGATTGCCCCACCGAGACCAATTGCCAATGCGGCCATTTCCCAACCATCGCGGGGAATCGTGTCGTTTTGAATGCGGCCAACTTCGTGCCAAAAAAGCAAATTGCGCTGGTCGAGGGCAAAACTTTCCCATTTCGCCAGATCGATTTGGATTTCAACCTGATCTTTGCCCAATTCTTCACTGGTAATCAACGGCGGTGTCACATCGGTGGCCGCTTCCACCGTGACCCAACTCTGGAGTTCTGGCGGCAATAGACTGCGTAGGCGGCGTAGCTCTCCCATATCGGCTCTGGCAGTTGATGTTGCGTAGGACGTCATGAAAACCCAAAGAAAACGAAAGGAACCTCAGAGCTGCATATGACCGCGCTGATCACTGTGCTGAGGAAGTATTGGTTACCATCCTAGCCAAAAATTGAGAATCCTATTAGAGATTTTCACCAATTACCTGCGATTATCTGAGAGCCGCTGCCGGTGTATCGGTCACTGGCAAAGCTGACGACTGGAGTGGTGATTCCCATCGGCAGGCCGTTTCACCTTGTTCTGTTAAACGCGTGATCGCTGCCTGCAGCAGGTCTTCTCCCTCAGCAACAGACTCGATGCGACACAGCGCTTTTCGCAGCTCAGCCGCCCCGGCAAACCCTTTGGCATACCAAGTCATGTGCTTGCGCGACTGACAGATACCGCGATGGCCCTTGTAGCTGGCGAGCAGCTGCAGATGCTTCTGGGCGCAGAGCAAGCGGTCGATATTTGTGGGCGCGGGCAGGCGATCGCCGTTTTTTAGAAAAGCGTCAAGGTCGCCAACCAGAAAGGGATATCCCAGTGTCCCCCGAGAGCACATTACCCCATCGGCCTGCGTGATTTCTAAACAGCGCACCGCCGCTTCAACAGAATCGATATCTCCATTGGCAATCACTGGAATCGACAGCGCTTGCTTAACCCGACCAATCCACTCCCAGCGGGCGACACCGGTGTAGCCCTGGGCCCGAGTACGACCATGCAGCGTCAGCATTTGAATCCCGACAGCTTCTAACTGCCGGGAAAACTCCACCGCATTGATATGGTCATCATCCCATCCGATACGGGTTTTCACCGAGACCGGCACATCTACCGCCTGCACCACAGTGCGCGTGATGCTGACCGCCAGATCAGGCTCTTTGAGCAGCGAAGAACCGCCGCCTTTGCGCGTAATTTTATTGACTGGGCAGCCCATATTGATATCAATCGTATCGGCTCCCTCTGCTACGGCCCGCCGCGCCGCATCCGCTAAAAAGTCGGGGCGACTGTCAAAAAGTTGAATGCTGATAGGGTGCTCATCAGGATCAACTTCCATGATTTGAGGCAGCGTGTCAACGTGGCAAACGTTAGCGGCATGAACCATTTCGGTATACATCATGGAGGTGGGAGCATATTGCCGCACCAATCGCCGAAAGACCTTGTCTGTCACCCCTGACAGTGGCGACTGCAAAACTCGACTATTGACCGTAACCGCACCAATTTGTAAAGGCTCGGAGAGTCTTTGACGCAGGGCAGGAGAAAGCATGGTCATTCAACTTAACTAAATAAACGCTTTCTCAGTATGCCAAGGTTAGCTTCTAGAGTGGATTGGACCTTTGCGACTCAGCAGCCAATAGCTCTCCATGTTGCCGCGACCCTTCACGAAAATGGTGCCGCGAGACTCAAAGTCATAGTGATGTTTGAGGCAGTCGTAAACTTCAGGCGTCACCTGTATACGGCCTGAGACACCCGTACTTTCCATGCGACTGGCGATATTCACCGTGTCGCCCCAGAGGTCATAAGCAAACTTGCGAACTCCAATTACTCCGGCAATAACCGGACCGGTACTGACGCCAATTCGAAGCTGAAACGCTTCACCATCAGGACGATGAAACTTTTGGATAGCCGCTTGCATATCCAGCGCCATCGAGGCGACGGCATCGGCGTGGTCAGGGCGGGGTGAGGGCAAACCAGCCGCCGCCATATAGGCATCGCCGATGGTTTTGATTTTTTCCAAACCGTGTTTGGCAGCAAGGCGATCAAAGGTAGAAAATACTTCATTCAACAGCTCCACCAATTTCTTCGCGTCCATTTCACCGGCGGCGGCGGTAAACTGAACCAAATCGGCAAAGAGTACAGTAACTTCGTCAAAGTTTTCGGCAATCGTACGGGCACCCGCTTTTAATCGCTGGGCAATTTGATAAGGCAGAATGTTGCCCAAAAGGCGATCGGCTTGCAGCCGCTGTTGGCGCAGTTCCATCTCCATTTGGCGCCGTTCAGTAATGTCGTGAACAATGCCTTCGTAGTATTGAAAATTACCCTGCTCGTCGTACACTTTGCGAATCGTTTCGCTAATCCAAGTGGTGTTGCTGTCTTTGCAATAAACCTCAGACTCGGCCCATTCTATATAGTCAAACTGTTCGAGATAAACGGTAATTTCGTCCCGCCGCTGAGGCTGAACGTACAGCGTCTTGCCGATGTCGTTAACGCTCCGCATCAGCTCTTCTGGCGAATCGTATCCGTAAATCTGGGCTAGAGCTGGATTGACGTTAATGTAGTGGCCTTCGCGGCTTGTTTGAAAAATGCCTTCAGTCGCATGTTCAAAAATGCGGCGATATTTAGCTTCAGTCTCTTGCAAGGCCTCTTGAGCTTGTTTCCGCTCAACCACTTCTTCGATGAGTAACCCGTTTTGCTGACTCAGTTGGCGGCGGCGCTGATGGTCATCAAGCCGAGCTTGAACACGGGCAATCAGTTCTTCGGCGGCAAAAGGGCTACAAAGGTAGTCTTGAACACCAGCTTGAAAGGCCGCGGCAATTTGCTGGGGCTGCCGATCACCTACCACCACTAGGGGAATATCGCGACTTGTCCGGCTCGCGGTAAGTTTTTGACAAAAGTCGTATCCTATATCGACCAGCAGGGCCGACTCTAACAACACTAAATTAATGGCTTGTTCTTCGAGGAAAGTGGGCGAAGCTTCTTTATGGGTGCAATAGGTAACCTGATAGTCAGTGCCAAGGATATTGGCTAACAATGCTCTAGCATCTGCGTCACGGTGAATCAGGAGTAGGCTTTTTTGACCTACTGAAGGGTAACGGTTGTTGCTGTCAGAAGTGTTTACTTGGTTATTCAAGATTTGCATATCCCTGAAAGCACGGTTTTCCAGAATTTGTTCCATTATCCGCAGGCAACCTTAATTGCTCCAAAGTTAGGATGTTGCTTGTACTCATCAGAGTCAGTCATCGGTCTAAATTAATACTTTGAAAACTTGACCAGTATTGATCCCTGATAATCTGTATCAAACGGCTACTGGTAAGGCTACAGGCTTATTAAGCCCTATTCCTAGAATATCTCTACCGCAATTGAGACTACTCTCAGGACAGAGCGATCGCAGAGTTCTAATCAACTCAGCTTTCAGCCGTGTTTTGTTTGGATGACAGCCCGTTCATGCTGACCATTATCAAAAGTCAGCTCTTAGATTACCAACACTTTGCCTCAACACGCTCAAGCAGTTTTAACCGCTTTAGTTAAGCAGCAGTACGGTTAGTACGTTACAATTCTAGAGTTAAATTTATTAAAAAAGTCTGCAAGCTATGACACCCTCTCTGACAAATTTTCTATTGAGTCTCTTGGCTGGCACTCTTATTGTGGTGATCCCGGCAACTGTATTTCTCGTTTTTGTCAGCCAAAAAGATAAAATTCAACGCCAGTAATCTCAGTTTCATCTGGTGCGGGATGATTGTACAAACAGGGAACTCAGTTTTGGGTTCCCTGTTTGTTTGAGAGACCTTTGCAATCTGACTGTTGCCGCAATGGCAAAAGTCATTACACTTTTCTAGATTTCGTCCCTTAGTTTTGCTGAGCTTTGTTCGCAAACGATTTCAGACGACACTTGAGCGGGCAAAGCTCACTGCCTACAAGGTTTCTCCTTGGGGCGAGGGCAGTTAGGTGAGGTTCCATAATTGGCAAATCTTCCAAAAAAGATTCGTTAGACCTTTTCTAGCAAGCGACACAGCAACTTTTATGTCTAAATAACTAGTCATAGAAGGCAATCAGAGCTAGGCCATGAAGAGACCGTTTATCCTGGCAAGACCTTCGTTGGCTATGTCGAGCGTCTTAGAGAGGCTTTCAGGGGGCGGCGACAGGGCTTCTGCCCGTATCGCTTGGTGTATAAACTGCTTGAGTGAATCAGTGGTGACGTTAATAGATTTGCCAATTAAACAATACTTTGGCCATTTACCCTCTCATGTTTCCACTTCGCAATCACTTTGATGATTGCTCTCTTAATAGATCTTCTCGTAAAGCCCCAGGGGGATTTGGGGCGATCTTTAATATCTCCAAGATTTTCCTTGACCACAGACTGTCATATTTAATTAGAAAGGTGACTGAAGAAAGCTTCCTCAAAAGATTTTTCGAAAGCCCTGAAAAGTCCGTTAGCATGTGACAAGCAGCTTATGGGCTTGGTTTCAACATATCGCTGTGTTGATACCGGACAAGTAGCTTAGCTGATTTCAATGGCCGGTCTGCAATCTCCAGGCAAGCCAAAGGTCTATATAAATGCCTCCCAATTGCGTCTTCACTCTGAGAGGAATCTTCTGTGAATTTTGGTACGCCAGTTCCCCTATTAATTGGAATCGTCCTCATCCTTGGTGGCGTTGCTTTATTCTTTTTGGACAAGCTTAAGCCAGGATATGGCCGCGACTCCGATAAGGTCTATGCAGTACTTTGGCTTATTTCAGGCGTGTTTCTGTTAGGCCATCTCAACATGGAGTTGCTGGCTTCATTCCAGCAACTGATGATGGCTGGCATGTTAGTTGCTCTGACTGTTGAAAACGTCTATTCGCGCACTCCCCGAGACGAGCGCTATGGTTCGCAAAATTTTAGCGGCAGTCCAGGGCGTGATGAGTACTATAGACCTAGCCGTAGTTCAGACTACCGTGACAATGGTAGCTCTCGCATGAATATGCGAGCGGAATTGGATAATGAAGGGCCATATCGTCCCCGCTTTCCTGAAGACCGGCGGATGATCGAGGGGCGTGCAGCACCGCCGCCGCGGCGTGCTGGCTATGACGATGGCTACAGCGATCGCTACGGCAGTGACCGTGGAAGCTATGGCGATCGCTCAATGTCTCCGCGGGAACGTCCGGTGGAGCGGCTGAATCCGAGCAGCGATCGCCTTCGGCGGCGGCGCCCCAAAGCCAGCGATAGCCGCTATGGTGACAACCCTAGTCGCAGTTGGGATGAATCGACTGATGGCTATGCGGCAAATTCTGGCAGCTATTCCGCAAATGCCAGCGGTTATCCTGCTAACTCGGGCAGCTACTCTACCAATGCCGGTTACTCAGCGGCCGACTCTGACAATTATGTAGGGTCAGGGGGCTATACCAGCCGTGAAGGCAACCCCGATAAGGCTCCAGAAACGAGTAACGGCAATGATGATAGCTACGTCGATTATCGCCCGGTGAACTATCCTAATGACGATACTGATAGACCACCAACCGATTATGGCAGCCGCTACTAGTGGCGCTTAAATCATGAGAGTGCTCCGAACTCAAAGGCATTGTATCTAGGGAATTTGATCCCTGGCACAAAGTCTGCTGCGCTTGCAGTTTTTCTTCAGAGGGAGCAGATTTTTGAAAAGAATATTGCTTGAAATATTTTGAAGCAAAAGTGTTTTATAAGAATTTATCCGATCAGCAATCCAGGGCATTTGGTCGTCTGTAGCATTGAGTTTGGCGGCATCCCTTGCAGATCTGCATGTCTGAGCGGCTGTACTTAAACGACACCGGCTAGCTGCATCCGACTCAAAAAAGCTTTGAGACGTTCGCTTTGCGGATGGGTGATAACGTCGTAAGCTTTGCCATCTTCTTCAACTAACCCTTGATTGAGAAAAATAACGCGGTTGGCAACGTCACGGGCAAACTGCATTTCATGGGTGACAATAACCATCGTCATTCCCTCTTCTGCTAGCTGTTTCATTACTTCTAATACTTCGCCAACTAGCTCCGGATCAAGGGCACTCGTGGGCTCATCGAACAGGATGATGTCGGGTTCCATACAGAGGGCGCGGGCGATCGCTACTCGCTGTTTTTGCCCCCCAGACAACTGTTCCGGATAAGCATTGCCCTTTTCCACTAGACCCACCTTCCCTAGAAAGTGGCTGGCGATTTCGCGACTGGACTTTGCACTCTTGCCCAAAACTTTTTTGGGGGCCAAGGTGAGGTTTTCTAACACGGTGAGATGAGGAAACAGATTGAATTGTTGAAAGACCATACCTACCTGCGCTCGCAGTCGCTGGAGCTGTTTACGCGACAGATTTGTTTGCGACAAGTCCATCCCGTTGACCGTTAAGATGCCGTCGTTAATGGTTTCTAGTCGATTAAAGCATCGCAGCAGCGTGCTTTTACCACATCCCGAAGCGCCAATAATCGCCACAACTTCACCGGCGTAGATTTCGCCGCTTAGCCCTTTAAGCACCTCTAGCGGTCCATAGCTTTTGCGGAGTTGGTGAAATGAGATCGCAGTCTGGGAGTCAACCATAGCCTACAAGGAAGATTCTGTAATGATTGTGTCATTCGGAAAATAAAGTGAAGCTTATCATCGGTAAGCTGGCAGTATCGTATCGTGTAAATCCAGATCGTGGTGAAAGGAAAGATTACGTATGTCAATTAAGCGTTCATCATTCTTGCGCAACATTGCCCTTGGTCTCAGTGCCTCGCTAATGTTAGCGGCCTGTGGCGGTACGACGCCCACTGACACTGCCGATACCGAAGCCGATGCCCCCTCTGAGGAAACCGCCGATGCCGGCGAATCTACAGGCACCCTTACGGTCGCGACAGAACCGGCTTTCCCGCCTTTTGAGTTTCAGGCCGACAATGGCGAGCTAGAAGGATTTGACATTGACTTGATGAACGCTATTGGTGAAACGGCTGGGCTCGAAGTCGAATTTGAGTCGCTACCGTTTGACGGCATTATTCCAGCACTGCAGGCAGGTACCGTGGATGCTGCTATTAGCGGTATGACGATTACTGAAGAGCGGTTGCAAACGGTCGATTTTTCTCGGCCCTATATTAAAGCGGGTCTGGCGATTGCTGTCCAAGAAGACAACGCTGAAGTCGCTGGCCTCGATGATCTTGCCGACAAAAAGATTGCCGTACAAATTGGCACAACAGGAGCCGATCAAGCCGCTGAAGTTCCGGGCGCAGAAATCAGCACTTTTGACTCGGCACCGCTAGCGCTTCAGGAACTGGCAAACGGCAACGTAGATGCCGTTATCAACGATGCTCCGGTGACGCTGGACGCGATCGAATCAGGCAATATTTCTGGTCTTAAAGTGGTGGGTGAACTGATTACTACTGAGTTCTACGGCATTGCGCTGCCCAAAGGTTCGGAAAACGTTGAAATTATCAACAATGCGCTGATGACCATGATGGAGGACGGTACCTACGCCGAAATTTATCAAAAGTGGTTTGGCGACGAACCTCCTGAGCTGCCGGAATCTGCGTTTTAGGTGGTCTCCTGTAAAGCCAATCTAAGCCTCGACCACTTGTTTAAGCGGTTCGAGGCTTTTTTTGAAGAACAGCAATGGCACAATTATTTGTCGCCTGCTTGAATCCCACTTTTCGCACTTTGAAGTGTCACACTCAGAATTAAAGCTGAAAGCTTTTACCAGAGAGCACTTCAAGCTTAAATAGAGCGTTTGAACTATTTTTTGACATCCTCAACAAAAGTTGCTTATTGAGAATTGAGCGAAAGGAAATAGCTGTGATCCTGATGTCTTCGTTCTAAATATCCAATGTGCCAGTTGGAAGTGCGGAATGTCGGTTGAATTGCCGAGGCTGACCGAGGCTGAAAAATTCCAATGAATCAAGCCGCTGCTAGATCGGATGGATCAGGTCGTTGGGAGATCGCCTTAGATGACTTGGCCGCTTTGCCAGATAGGATGCGATCC
Organism: Cyanobacteria bacterium P01_C01_bin.70; assembly: GCA_039026015.1. Classification (GTDB taxonomy): domain Bacteria; phylum Cyanobacteriota; class Cyanobacteriia; order Phormidesmidales; family Phormidesmidaceae; genus Halomicronema. Next base: position 15,369 of record JBCCNE010000005.1, read on the forward strand.
CCAGATTCCGCCACTTTCAACACATCACACCCCGGTGGTGCCGGAAAAGCACAGGCTAACTTTGCCGCCACCTTGGGAGACGCTTCGAACAGCAAATTTGTAAATCCCTCAGCCTTGTGACAACTGATCAGCTTTGCCTGTAGCTCAAACAAGCGCAACGCTACCAGCGGATACGCCTGTTGCGGAATTCCTAACAGTGCCCATCCTTTTTGTTCTTTTGCTCGCCGAAAGCGTACGGTTTCCCAAATTGGTGAAGCAAAAGAAATTTCAGCAGCGGTGGTTGCAAGATTAGCCATAAGACTCAGGAAAAGCAGCGACGAACGTTTGTCCTAATAGTCATTGTAGTTCGATTGTACTTCTGACTGGAGCTCCTTTAAAGTCTCTTTATGGAAGGTCTAACCGTCAGAGCAGCTTAGCGATAGTTGGTGAATTGCAAAGCGACCGGCCAGTCAGACGATTTCAGTAGTTGGATGACTGTTTGTAAATCATCCTTAGACTTAGCTGAAACCCGTACCGCATCCCCCTGAATTGAAGCCTGTGCTTTTTTCACATTGTCGCGCACGAATTTGGAAATATCTTTGGCGATTTCTTTATCAATTCCTTCTTTGAGGGAAACAACCTGACGTATCCGGCCTCCACTAGCGGATTCGGCTTTGCCAAAGTCAAAAATCTTCAGCGACAGGTTGCGCTTGGCGGCTTTGGTTTGCAAAATTGACTGCACCGACTGCAGGGTCATATTGCTGTCAGTTTCAATCACAATGGTGGTTGCACTTAGCTCGATCGCTGTTTTGCTGTCTTTTAAGTCATAGCGATTGGTAATCTCTCGCCTAGCCTGGTCGATCGCATTCACCAGTTCTTGGCGGTCAAACTCGCTGACAATATCAAAAGAATAAGTAGAAGCCATAAGCTGCCAATGACTAACAACACGCTGACCACGAGACCGGAGCGCCGTATCAGCTAACTCCCTTAACGTACAGCACTCATTCTCTCGATTCAAATCCTAGTTCGGTGAGACGGATGTGAAGGTGAGTGGGCCGGTGAGGGAGTAGTGGGGTGAATGATTTTGGAGTTTGAGTTTTGATTTTACCCCGTGGGAAAGGCATGGCCCTAAGTTCTCTGTTTTCCGCTCTGCTTCGGGCGGGCAAAGCCCTAATTTCCGGGTTTTCGGCACTCTGCTCTGCCCTTTGTACTCTCCGCTCTCAAGCTCACTTTTTCCAAGTGCGATAAGGCGTTTTTGCCAAATTAGAGTTGTAATATCGGGCATCCTGGGAGACTTCAACACCCGCCCAGGATGGTCGATCAAAGGTCACCGTTTCGCTGCTCAACTCGACTTCTGCCAACACTAGTCCGGCATTGTCACCCAAAAATTCATCAATTTCCCAGAGATGGCTGCCTACATTGATGCGATAGCGCCATTTCTCAATTAAGGGAAGCTGACACAGATCAGCCAACATGATTTCGGCATCTGCTAGGGGGATATCGTACTCAAACTCTTCTCGCGAAATGCCGTTGGTGGGACCTTTGATGGTGAGATAGCCGCGATCGCCTATAATCCGCACCCGCACTGTAGTGTTATTTTGGGTGGGAATATAGCCCTGGCGGTAGAGTGTGCCTCTCGCGTATTGTTTCCAGGAAACATCCGTCACTAAAAACTTGCGCTCAATTTCCTGTGCCATCTGAGTCTCTCAATTGGACTCACTGATCATACCCTTCTGATAGTCCAAGCCTGGTCAGTGTAAGTATGTAAAAAATCAAGCAGTTCATCGACGGTCGGTTGAGCCGCAATCGCTCCCGGCTTCAGCGTCGTCAACGCTCCCATCGCATTAGCAAACTGCACCGCCTTCGTCGCTTGTGAAGGATTTGCAAAATGCCAGTTATGCGCAATCAGCTGATATATCATGCCGGCCAAAAAAGCATCGCCGGCACCGGTCGTTTCTACCGCAGCGATCGCAAAGGCTGGCACCTGTCCTACCTGTCTCGATAAGGCGTACTGGCATCCGCGAGTACCATCGGTGAGCAAGATTTCACTACCGGGAAACTCCGTGACTAGAGCTGACAGGTCAGCGGTTTGAAATAGGGCCAGCGCATCATCAACCGATAATTTCAGCACATCAGCCTGCTGAAGCCATGGCAACAAAATTGTTATGGCCGCATCGGGGTCTGGCCAGAAAGTCGGCCGCCAATTAACATCGATAATCAGTTTGCCACCATAGCCTTTAACGGCAGTAGCGGCGGCGTTCATCGTGGCGCGAGTAGTCGGATAGGCCATGCCGAGAGTACCGGTGACTAGAGCTGATGCCGACTGCAACGGTTGAGAGCGCCAAGGTTCTGGAGCTAACTGAGCATCCGCAAAGGCCGTTGTTGGGCCGCCGATAAAGCCACCAAAGGTGCGATCGCCGTTTGCGGCACAGTGCACCTCCACGACTCGAGTAGGCGCGTCACAGACCTGCAATCCCTGACTGTCGATGCCGTGTGACTGTAGCATTTGAGCTAGACATTGTCCCCAAGCATCATTGCCCACTGCTCCGACAAAAGCGACGGGCACGGCCAAACGGCTCAAAGCCACTGCGACATTTGCCGGAGCCCCACCCGGCAGCGATTGGCGCTCACCATAAGCACTAACCACTTGGTCAATCAGAATTTCTCCTATGCAAACAACTGACACGATACTCTAGGGACCAGCATTATTTACCTATCAAATGCCCCGGCAGTAAAAGTCTCAGCCCCTAACTTAGGAAGTTAGAACGAGTACAGCAATGCTTATCCGACAATCAGGTTTTTAGCATTAATTGACGATGCGCTGTAGGCGGTTCAAAGCTGGTGGCAATAAATCCTGAGAATTAGTAAACGCGCCTTAAAACATAGTTGCCAAGCTCAAATAGGGCTTTTTGGGCTTCTGATAACGGTAAATCTTCAAGACTGGTAATTGCTTGCTGCACATGTTGAGAAGCCAATTCCCGCGATCTCGCAATGCCTTTACTCTGGTGAATAAATTCCAGGGCCTGTTCAAAATCTCCCGCCTCTGAAAACTCTCGCTCAATCAACCCGCGCAAATAGGGCTGTTCCTCTAAGGCAAACAGCACTGGCGCAGTCAAATTGCCGCTTTTGAGGTCAGAGCCCGCAGGCTTACCCAAGACTTCACTCGAACCTGTGAAATCGAGAATATCGTCCACAATTTGAAATGCCAATCCCAAATTTCGACCGTAGGCATATAGATTTTCAATTTGATGATCAGACAAATCACTCAAAACGCCCACTGATTTAGCACTGTTGGCAATTAGCGAAGCTGTTTTGTAATAGCTTTTGTCAAGATAAGCCTTGAGGGTCAAGTCAGTGTCAAACCGATTCAATCCCTGCTGAATCTCGCCTTCAGCCAAATCCATAATTACCTGAGACAGCAGCTTGACGACTGCAAGGTTATCTAGATTGGCAAGATACCAAGACGACTGGGCAAATAAAAAGTCACCAGCCAGGACCGCAATACGATTCCCAAAGCTACTGTGAACCGTGGGTACGCCCCGCCGCACGTCCGACTCATCGACCACATCATCGTGGACAAGGCTAGCAGTATGAATCATTTCGGTGATTTCTGCCAAGCGGCGGTGTTGAGGCAAAATGTCGGCCCCTGCTGAGACCGCTCGGGCCAGCAGAAGCACGATCGCTGGTCGAATGCGTTTGCCGCCTGCCCCAAACAAATGCTCAGCAGCGGCATACAGAATTGGATGCTTAGCACCGACCAGATTCTTTAAGTTTTTAACTAAAACTTGCAGATCGGTCTCGACCGGCGCAAATAGAGATGTCACTGAAACCATTGGATAAACCGACCTAAGTGGTGGTTCACGAAATTTTACAGTTCTAAACCTATTCTAAAGCAACCGCACCAGGAGGGGGAATTTGCAGCTATGAAAACTCCTTATGCTGTCCCCTCTTACTGATGCGGTGCTCTACATCCTGACGTCGCAACCGCCATGAACGTGATTCCTTGGTAAAAGCACGCGCAGAAATTAGTGATCGCTTCTCTCAGAGCCTATTCCGGAGATTTTGGACCGCATATTCAAACACTGGAAAGGCGCTTAAAAAGTCTTCTACATCACCAAAATCTTAAATAAACGTTAAGTAGTGATTTTTTTCGAAAAAGTGTGCGAATCTTTTGTCTGGAAAGGTCTGCAACGCCCTGGGTGTATGTTAGACTGATATCAAGTTTTGAAGCCAAGTGAATAGTGCTGAACCTAAAACTTTTTGCTGGTTCGTATGAACTCGTATTGAAGCAATTTGTTTTTGGAACGGTTGTCGTTACTGCTAGGAGTTCGTTGGCCTATCGCAAAGCGAACAGATAGCTGGAATATGATTCTTGATTTTAGATGTTCGAGCCAGGTGGTTCTGGTATCTAAGTTGGGTGAAGGTCGTATTTAGGCTGTATTTGTGTCGCGTATGACGCGTGAACCATAGAGCTATTTGGGCTAAGGCGACAGCTGTTCTGTGAGTCGGACAGCAGTATTCTTCGCACTTCGTTGCCATCGTCTAACTCCAACCCGCTCATCACAATGACCCTCTTACTCACGCCAACTGTCTGGATTTTGATGCTCGCTATCGCATATCTCGTGGTCGTTTATGGCTTGCTTTGGTGGGCTCAGCGTTTAGGCAAGACTAGCAAGCGTCGGAGCAGTTTTTAATTTCTCTGACACTGCAGTGACTTGCATGTTTTCTGCCCGCTCTTGCTGTCTTTAGTTAGCCTGTAGGGGCATTTGCAGCTTTAGAGGAGAGCAGCGATTGGCGCTTTAAACTTGCTAGTTAACGCACATCAACTAAGGAGAACCAATAATTTTTTTGAAAAAATTGAGTTTGCCTGCATAAGGAGCATACCGCCATGCCAGGTCAAACCAAAACGGCTTTTTCAATACACTTTTCAGATGTGAGAAGGTCTCGAAGCTAGTTTGGCCATGGTAAGCGCCAGTGCCACTATCGCCGACGCCTCCAAACGGCAAGCCCCAAACGGCCACATGTAAAAAGACATCGTTAAGGCAGGCTCCCCCCGACGAAGTGGATTCCAGCACACGAGTTTGCAGGTTACCGTCGTTGGAAAACAAATATAGCGCCAGCGGCTTGGGACGAGCGTTGATTTGAGCGATTGCCTCATCGATATGGCGATAGGTCAGCACGGGCAAAATGGGTCCAAAAATTTCGTCCTGCATAATTGGACTCTCCCAACTCACCCCATCGAGAATCGTTGGGGCAATGTAGCACTGTTCTCGCTTAGTCTCACCGCCGACAAAGGGCGTTTCGCCATCGAGTAAAGCGGCAAGCCGATCAAACTGGCGATCATTCACGATACGCCCTAAGTCAGGACTTTGCGCCGGATCATCCCCAAAGAAGGTTTGAACAGCCTCTTTCAGAGCGGCCATAAATTCCGCTTTGATCGAGTCATGCACCAGCAGATAGTCGGGCGCAATACAGGTCTGCCCGGCATTCACGAACTTGCCCCAAGTAATGCGCTTGGCTGCCACCTTGACGTTGATGTCTGGGTCAATAATGCAGGGACTTTTGCCGCCCAGTTCTAACGTCACGGGAGTCAGTTGCTTGGCGGCTGCCGCCATCACAATCTGGCCAATACGGGTGCCGCCGGTGAAAAAGATGTGGTCGAACCTTTGCTCTAATAGTGCCTGCGCAGTTTCAACGTCGCCTTCCATTACAGCAACATATTCGGGCGGAAACGTCGTTTGTATCAGTTCACCCACAACTTTCGATGTTGCGGGGGCAATTTCAGACGGCTTGATAAGGGCACAGTTGCCTGCTGCGATCGCACCAATTAGGGGTGAAATAACCAGTTGAAAGGGATAGTTCCAGGGGCCGATAATCAACACCACGCCCAAAGGGTCTGGCTGCACCCAAGCTGCTCCTGGCCACTGGGTTAGGGGCAAGCCAACACGCCGGGGTTTAGCCCATTTTTTCAGCCGCTTGAGCACATACTTCAGCTCATCCAACACGCCAACTTCAAAATAGCCCTCGAACTCTGGTCGTCCCAGGTCAGCTCTGACAGCCGCGATGATGGCCTCCTGACGGTCCACAATCGCGGCTTTGAGTTTATTGAGCTGAGCCAAGCGAAAATCAATACTCTGAGTCTGGCCGCTCGCAAAATATCGGCGCTGAGCCTGCACCAAGGCGGCCGCTCGAGCTGCAGGTGACTGTTCAGGGGCAGAGAGAGCCGTCATGGCGTTTCCGGATAACATCTTTTCAATCATAAAGAAACTTGCGCCCAACTGCTGCTGAGCGATATCTGGTGCTCTTCTAAACTCTTGACAGTTCAGCTCTAAAATATGTTGTCCAAAAATTTTGGCTCACGCTGACGGCGGCGGCTGCGAAAATTGCGTCATCATCACTGGCCCCAAAAGATACGCGTGGCGATCATGCTGAAGTCCGACCTGTTGCCCCAAAGACTCTCGGACGGCAGCGCTGTAGAGAGCGATTCCCTGAGACGAGTGGCCAGCACGCCAGACATCCGTATCTAACCAAGTAGGAGGAACAAAATCTGCTAGATAAAATCGACCGTTCGGCTTCAGCGCTTGGGCAATTGCCATCAATGCTGCGACCGGATCGGGATAGTGCAAAAAGCTGATTGAACAAAAGACTGCGTCAAAGGTTGCCAATCCCCAGGGTTGGTCAGCTACCTTGCCGCGAATGAATTGTAGGCGATCGCGATAGGGAGTGTGTCGTCGCGCTTGAGTCAGCATCTCTGCAGACGCGTCGAGCCCAGTTCCTACAAGCATTGGCCAATGCCGCGCCAGCCGGTTCAACAGCTTGCCAGTACCACAACCCACCTCCAACACAGAGGCCGCAGGCGGTAGCTCAACAAATTCCAGTAGCCGCACGTGCACCGCTTGGTAGAATATCGAGGGTATTAGGGCATCGTAGTAGGGAGCCCAGCGATCAAAAAGTTCAACTTTGTCAATCATAGGCACATAAAAAACTGCGGCAGGCGGAATTCGAAGCACCCTTGGGGGGAAAACATAGCCCCACACAGCTTAGAGTTCAGAAAATCAAGAACGTAGGGTCTTGCCTGTGCGAAGCTGAATGAAAAACTAAACTTCAAAATCCAGAACTCAAACTTATTCATCGCGCTACCTCATCTTTCCATCACCCGTTTACCTTTTTATCCATTCACCTACTCATGAATGCTGCCATCCGGCATGGTTGTTCCAGTTAACACCGCCTCGACGAAAACGGCACTGCTGATTTCAGCACGAGTGAGGATAGCGTCAGTCAGATCAGCGCCGGTTAGGTCAGTGCGAGCTAAGTAGGCCTCAACGAAGGTCGCTGACTTCAATTGCGAGTGGCTGAAATTGGCATGGCTAAGATCCGTTAGATTGAGATTGCCGCGATCGATAACCGTGTCTTGTAGCGAAGCATCCAATAGGATGGCATCGGCCAGACGAATATCGACGAGAACAGCCCGATTTAGCCGTGCCTCGGAGAGGTCCACGCGATTGGCATGTACGTTGGTTAAATCGGCATCTTCGAGGTTGGCCATCGTCATTTTGGCGCCACTGAGGTTCGCACCTCGCAGGTAGGCCTTCGATAAATTAGCGCCCCTCAAATCAGCAGACTGAAAGCTGACGTTGGCTAAATTCGCTTCTCTAAAATCGACATACGCCAAGTCGGCCCCCCGCAGGTTGGCCCCTTCGAGATCCGCTTGTCGCAGATTAGCACCCCGTAAATTGGCGACATATTTTCGGTCTTCTTGTCGCAGATTAGCGCCTCGCAAACAAGCGCCAGTCAAGTTTGCGCCACTCAGGTCAGCATTTCTTAAATCAGCTTCGATCAGGTTGGCATCCATTAAATCAGCTAAAGGAAGCTGTGCACTGCGCAGATCAGCCCCCTGTAAACTGGCGCCATGCAGATTGGCGTCGCTGAGATTGGCCTGAGTGAGGTTGGCTTGATTAAGATTAGCCCCTGAGAGCTGTGCCCGGGAGAGATTGCTTTGTTGAAAGTTGACGCGAGTGAGGTAAGCGAAAGTGAAATTAGCATTTTCCATGTCGGCAATCTGAAGATTGGCGCCAATTAAGTCTGCCTTTGAGAGATTTACACCATTGAGGGAAAAGCCTTTGAAATTAGTCTTGCCAGCGGCATAGCGTTTGAGAATTTCTTGTGGAGTCATGGTCAAAGAGCACTATGCGGCAGAGAAGACAAGCCAAAAAAATCAAGATTACGCAACTAACCAGTGAGCCTGCGCTGTCCGTCTTCTCAAGGATAAAACGGTTTCATTGCCTGGAGGATGGCTCCTGCCGTTTGAAGGTTATCGCCCACGTTATCAACGCAATGACACATGATGGTGAGTTTGCTCTCTAAATCGGAAAAGGTTTGGCAATACTCAAAAGTCTCCCGGAGTAAATCATCTAGAGATTTAGACTTGAGCGTGAGCCAGTCTTGACGGGTCGCTGTAAAAGGGCTTCTAACAGTTGATAACAGTAAAATTTTAGCTCGCAGCGGATTAGTGTACCGCATGATTTCTATACGCAGAGTGTATAAATTAGCGCGATCACGCAGTGCTGCTAGATCTATTACACGAGGCTCATCGGCAACGCCTGAGGGCGGATTTTCTGACATGTCGTGAGCACAGGTTTGCTCTCCTGAGGGTTCCACATGGGCCCAACCCGTGAGAGAGGTCAGTCCTTCGTCACTCACGACGGACGTTGCTTCGATATCTTGACGCATAACGGTTAGGGCGTTGTCTGCGACTTCGACCTGACCATTACTTTCGGCTGCGGTTACAAGCATGGCCGTCGTTCCATACAGTGGATGAAAGGTTTCAGAAATAATCAAGGCCAATTGGGTATAGCGATCTTGGCGATTAAGTCGCTTGATGATGCGCTCGAGATGATAAGTTAAATCTCCCTCTTTGGGCGCCAACTGGTGGACGTCGTTAATTAGCTCCACCATGGTGTGCAGGGCTAGCGTAGCGGGATTGTTTTCCCAAGTCGTGTGCAAAATGGCGTATAGAAGCTTCTTAATGCGTAGGCGATCGCTATGTTGCGAGAGTTTATCCGCTGCCTGCTGGTACTGCTCTTGCAAACGATCAGACATCAGCTTTGGTGTGCCACCAGATGCTGACTCATCGTAGGCCGGTTCTAGAGCGGTCAAAATACTTTCTGTAACAGCAAGATAGATCTCCTTATGGTTAAGCCGCGAAGCCATCATTTGCAGAGCCTTTTCTAGAGAAATCAGCGTATGATGACGCTGACGTAGTTGCTCTAGCATGGCAGCCAAATCAAATTGCGCTAATACTCTGGGATCATTTTCCCAAACCCCTTGATAAGTGCCAAAGACAAGTTTCTTAATACGACGGCTCTCGGGATCTTGCTGTAGTGCCCGAGCGGCTATCTCTAAAGCCGTTTGATCATCAACAGCCATTTCCTGGTAGCTACTGGAAACCACCATCGTGGCAGACTGCCCAAACGGCGGGATTTGATAAGCCGTCACTGGTTCTTGGATATTCTTAAGCTTAAGCGGCCCCAAAAAACTGGCGTTGATATCAACTCGAGCTTTTACGACGTCGTAAACAGTTTGCGAAATGCAGATGCCGCCCGGGGCGGATCTGGTTTGCAGACGCGCTGCAATGTTTACCCCGTTGCCTAGCACGTCATCATGGCTAAACAAAACGTCGCCTAAGTGAATGCCGATGCGATGCTGTAAATATTCTTCTCGAGACAATCCTTCGGCCTTGCTGGCTAGCTGTTTTTGCACCTCTTGACTGCACAGCACCGCCTGTACAGCGCTGTAAAAAGACATCAAGAGGCCATCACCAGTTGATTTGAGCACTTTGCCACCAAAGCATTCGCACTGCTCTGCAATCAAGTTCAAATCGCGTTGAATAAGTTTTAGAGTCCCTTCTTCGTCAACTGACATCCGAGCACTAAAGCTGACTGCATCGGTCAATACGATGGCCGCTAAAGATCTCTCGACGGGAAGGTGAGTGCTGCTTGGCTGCATCTTGTTCCGCAATGGCGTTGACTAAAGCACAGTTAGAAACCAACCTTAGCTTTCCCGCGTTTAGGAGGCTGATCAGCACTCCATTTACAAGTCTGCAGGCAAGCGATCAGGAAAGCTTGCAGAAGCTTCAAAAAAAATCAGACAGTAAAAAGTTGAGCGGGCCTGACAAGGGTTGTGAGAATGCTCTCGAAACCAACCATAAGCGCTTTGCCAACAGGCAATTGAGGCAACTTGGCAGGAAGGTCAGTAAGGCCTGTCTATTATCGACACTATCCGCAAGCATGAAGCTCCTGTCAAGGGTATCGCAGCGGATAAACAAGTGCCCATCTAGACCACTCAGCCAATCCTTATGTGGAGGCCATCAGGGCTTGGCGGAGAATGTTTTATCTAAAAAATATCCTGACCGGACTGAGACGCTATCAAATGAGTTTGTCTTTTGGCAATGTATGGGGCTCTCTAAATTTTGGACGAGTAGTTGGTTGACACACCTTAAGAGAATAGCTTTGCGCCCCGAAAGCTATCCAAGTCATTGAGCAAGGGACGCATACACTGGTTTCACTGTAGCTGTTTCTGGGCGGCTCAGGTAGCCAAATATTGGCTAGAAAACTTTATTAAATACCTTCTAAAGCTGGATGTCGGCGATCGCGCTGCGGGCCATCGAGGCGATCGCTTGATCAGTGGCTTTAGGCAACTGATAGTATTTTCCTCCAGCCGTTTTGGCTAACTCCTTGCCGAAGCCAGTGGACACAAATTTGCGCTCAGTATCGATCACCAACAGTCGAAAGCCGATAGCTCGAATGCGGCCAGCGATATCTAGTAGTTCCTGCTTGATATTGGGCTTTTCGTCGGCATCTACGGGATCTCCCAGTGAGCGTGCCAGCGGAATATTGCCGCGTCCATCCGTAATCGCCACAATCACGACATTACCGATATCGCCCGACTGTTGAGCATTGCTGCCGATGCGCACCGCTTGTGTTAGTCCGTGGGCCAGCGGCGATCCCCCACCACAGGGCATGCGCTCTAATCGGCGACGCGCCATCGCAATCGACCGCGTTGGCGGCAGCAGCACTTCGGCCTGTTCACCCCGGAAAGGAATGAGCGCCACCTCATCGCGGTTTTGGTAAGCATCATTAAGCAGTTCTAAAACGGCTCCCTTAGCGGACTGCATGCGATTCAGTGCCATTGAGCCGGAGGCATCCACAACAAAGACAATGAGCGATCCCGCTCGCCGCGCCAGCTTTTTAGCTCGAATGTCGCCCTGCTCAACAATCACTTTGCGATGGGGCTCACGGGCGCGGCGAGCTTTTTGGTACGGGGCAGCTGCTCGCAGGGTCGCGTCCACTGCAATTCGACGTACCGGTCCTTGAGGGAGCACGGGTTTGATATAGCGACCGCGATCTTCGGAAATAATTAAGCTTTGGCTCCCCGACTTCCCCTGCTGGGTCAAGGACTGAGCAAATAATAGTAGGGAAGAATCTATCACTACACCTTCGGGATCAAAGACAAACTCCTCCGGCAAACTCGGTGGCGGTTCTGCCATTTGTTCATCATCATCTTGAGCTTCGTCCGAATCGTCCCTGTCATCTTGAGCATCTTCGGGCTGATCGTCCTCCTGCTGATTTTGCGGCGGTGGCGGTGGTGGCGGCGTTTGCTCATCCTCTGTTGGAGGCATTTGCACTGCTCGAGGCAAAATGACCAGCTCGACAGCCACTCGCAAGTTCTCAGCTGTAACTGTGCTCCGACCATCAAGGGCGGCGTGAGCTTTAGCGACTCGCACGGCAAACAATTCCGCTCGGTGCCCTTGCACCCCGCCCCGAATCGCCTCTGTAACCAGATACTGCACTTGCTCTCGCGTAATGCGCACATCTTTTAGCCACTCGCGCGCCAAAATAATTTGCGTTTTGAGGGCTTCAATATCTTCGCTATAGTCCGCCAGAAAGGCTGTGGGATCACTGGTATAGCGAGTGAATTGATCAACAACGCTGACCCGATTTTCGAGCGAGAGTCCTTGATCGGCAGAGAGGGCGATCGCGATGCGATCCAGCAGGTGATCTCGCAGCGGTCCCTCTTCTGGGTTGTAGGTAGCGATTAGCAGCGGCCGACACGGATGCTGAAAACTGATGCCCTCGCGCTCGATGCGATTGCGCTGCTCCGTGAGTGCTGATAACAATAAATTGCTGATTTGCTCGTCCAGCAGATTGATCTCATCGACATAAAGCACTCCACGATTAGCTTCAGCCAATAATCCCGGCTGAAATACGGTTTCGCCTGCCTGAATCGATTTCGCTACATCGACCGAGCCTAGCAGCCGATCTTCTGTTGCCCCTAAAGGAATTTGCACAAACGGAGCCGAAATCACCTTAGTCGGCAGTTCATCGAAACTCTGAGCTTCAGCGTCCAGCCGCTCCAGAGTTTCACTGTCCCATAATCTGAAATCAGCGGGATCAGCGTTACAGCAGGAGCCTTCAATGACTTCAATCGGCGGCAAAAGCTGGTGAATCGCCCGAGCCATGACTGATTTGGCCGTACCCCGACGGCCGGCAATCACGACCCCACCTAAGCCGGGATCGACCGCTGCCAGCAGCAGCGCCAGTTTGATTGCTTCTTGATCAACAACCGCCGTTAGGGGGAAAACAGTCGGCATTTCAGAGCGTTCTGCCGTCAGCATGAGTCTTCTATCTCAAATGAGGTTTGATAACGTTTACTGCCGCACAGACGGTTGCTTATCCAAGATGACAAGCACTGTCCAGCTAAGAGTGAACCTGTTGTTAATGAGAGTTAAGGTGACTGCTGCCAACAAAATTGCCTGAGATCAGCCCCTTAGTTTTTCAAGATATCAGGAATCCTTATCCGAAATAGCGCGACAGCCGCTGCCACCTGTTTTTCGTGACTGAATTTTTTAAGGGGGGATTAGTCAGCGGCTGTTACCGTTAGTCAACAATGATTCATTTACCTGATGTTTCTATGACGCCTGCAATCCAATGGTATCCCGGTCATATTGCTAAAGCTGAAAAATCCCTACAGGAGCAGCTAAAGCGAGTTGAC
>JBCCNE010000006.1:0-28233 GCA_039026015.1 Cyanobacteria bacterium P01_C01_bin.70
ACTAATCGTACATGCGGCGCTGTGCAGGGTGGCCTTATCAGCAAAGCTGAGATCGGCATAGGCCGTAGGAGTGGCCGCATCTAAATAGTCATCAAAAATGCGGCGCAGCGGCGAAACATCGCCCCACATGCTCATGTAGGGATAAGGGTGAACGTTGCCGTCCTGCAGGGGCTTAAAGGACGGGGCGCCACCATTCGGATCACCGGAAAAGTAAGCCCAGTTTCGTAGCGCATCGCCTAAAGCATCACCTTTGTCCAACTCAGCACCGAACTCAGCGTCAGTGTCAAACGCATCGGGAAAGCGGAATTCCCAGCCATTAGTGCCTTCACCGTTTAAGAAATCGGCCTTAAGGACGTTGGTGCCCGCTGGGTAGTAATTAAAAGTACGGCTATTAATAATGGACTGTGGAGTACCTGGGTGAGCAGTAAGGGCCATACAGGCGGCAGGAAACTGACCGCTATTAATTTCATAGTGATAGGCCACCATGCCCTGTACAGCTGCCAAATTGTCACGCAGCGATCGCCGCTGCAGGTACTGGTGGTTGCCCCCTACTTGAGCAGCCGCATTATCACCGTCCAAGTTAGTAGGATCAAAAGTAGGCGTACCAAAATCAGCGGTATTGATATTGTCAAGATCCTGATGCAGCGCTTTGGGAGGATACAGCGGGTCGCCGGCACCGTTAACGTTGACGTCAGCCACACTACCGTTGGTGGGATCAGCGTTCCAACCGTTGGCATTGCCAAGCTCCAATCGCTGGCCAACGATAATGCGCAGTCCTCTATTAATAGACTGGCGCTCCCAGTAACCATCCAAGCCTTCAATATTATTAGACAACGTTTCTTCGACTCCGGCAGCAATCACGCCGTCAGTTTGGTCAATATCGTCACCAATTGTTGGATATTGAGGGTCAGCACCGGCACCACTGTCTACCAAAGTAACGTCCAAGTTAGTGTCGGTACTGTCGTATCGAGGACTCGGTCCCCAGCGATCATCAGCCCTAAAGAAGTCGTCTACAAAGGGACGGGCCGTAGGGGCATTACGAACGCGCTCTTCGCCGGCCTGAGTAAAAACGCCAGTAGCCCAATCAGCGTCACGATCCCACTGCTGCGGAGAGTTGTGAGATTCTCGGCCCTGAGTGAAGAGAACCAGCGGGTTCATCGCCACATCAGAAGGACGACCGCCATTGTTATCAACGGAATCAGTGCCGGTATTGAAATTTTCCTGTTCTGGTGCAACGCCGTCGCCATTAAACACGTGCATAACGACATTTTCGCCACCGCCCATGTAAGCGTCATCGCCGATTTTTGCCGCGATTGCCTGTCCCTGGAAATCGCCAACCGCACCAGCACCGTAGGTTAAATCAAGTCCCGATGTGCCATCACTGTCAAACTCGCCCAGCGTAATCTCAGAAGAGGCCTGGCTATAAACGCAGGAGTTGAAGGAGCTTACCATATAGGGCGTAATGCCATCGGCATCAGCCTTTTCCAAGATCAAATTACCGTCCGTATGCATGGCCCCGTTCCAGTTAAAGTCGGGACCGGGGTGAATCTCTAAGTCGTAGCGAAACCAAGCGCCCCAGTTGTTGGCATTGGCAGCAATGCGAGACTGCTGAAACTCCAGCGTTTCCACCACTGGATTGACAGTGCCATTATCGAAGTCGCGACTTCGAACGACCAGAGCGTTGACCTGAAAGTTTTTGTGTAGCGAGGCAGCATTAGCACTCGTAACAGACTGCCACCCCCCCTCACTACGCGCCCCTTGGCAAGCCGGCGTAGCTTCGGTGGTAGCAAGCGGTCCAGTCCGGGTTACCAGCGCATTGGCTTTGGTTTGTTCATTAGGGTTAGAGATATCAACCGTATCGAGTTCTCTAGGACCTTGGTGATCAACCAAAATCGAGTAGACGACGTACTCTCCCTGGCCGTCTCCGTCTAAATCCTCATCCGTTTGGAACATCCAAGCATTATCGAGTTCTCCATCGTCGTTAATGTCAACTCGAGTTTCACCAGGAAGACTGTAAGGATCATCAGTAGCCGGATCAAGCCCAAGGTTAGCAATTCCAAGCACAGTCGCATTGGCAATCCAGTTACCTTCCTGCAGCATTAGGTTAGCGAGCTGGTCACTGGGAGGCAAACCGCTGGGAAAGCGATTGTCGCTTTGGAAGACAAATTCCAATTTGGATTTAGCGCGGTCAATTGCCGGGGTGGCGGCGTTGTAAATAACCTGCTGCTGGCGCTGAACGATCGCCTGATTGCTGCGGCTAAAAGTGCGATAGGTAAGCGCTGTGGCGGTGAGCGTCACCATCAACAACAGCAGCAGCGTGGTCGGGAACACGAAACCCGCCTGTGGCGATCGCCGACGGTTGCCGGTTACCCACCACAGCCAGCGGAATGCCGCCTGCATAAAGTGCTTGAAGGGCCGGCGAGAGCGGCGAGATGTGCGAGGATTGTGACGACGATTAGGAATCATGTTGGCTCACCCTAAATAGCAAGTCCGAAATGGAATTCAACAGTAGCTGACGGAAAATATCCGCCAGCAAAGCAGCTAGCAGCCTAAATAATAGCTAACCAGCGCCCAAAAAACCTGAACAGACTCAGCGTATGAAATTCCTGTAGATAACGCCTGTGTATTATCCATGAACTACAGCAGGCATGCCCTGAAGACCCTGAGAGATTTTAACTAACCCTTTTACAAAAAACGACTTTCTGTAAGTACGTTTAGGGGTAAGATACCCATTTTGTTACGCTCAGCGATCAGTATAAACAGCTTAATCCTATCGAAAATCATACACAAAACCACGTATTTGTGCGCATATACCCTATATCACCTTCATTAAGGCTCTCGATTTTTACCAATTTCCTTTAAGAAAAACTCTTCCAAAGAATTGCGCGCCAGTTGTAAGTCAATAATTTCCCCGCCCATGCCTCGAAGACTCGATAGAAAATCGTAAGGTTCACCATTGAGTGTGCCGTGCCACAATCCCTGCTGAAATTTCAGATCAGTCAACCATTTTTCTAAAACTTCGAGATTGCCGCCGCGCCCGGCAATGTGATAGTCGGTAGCCCCGCCCAACAGCTCGTCCAGAGTCCCGACACAAAGCAGTTCTCCCCGGTCAAGAATAGCGACGCGATCGCAAATAGCTTCGACATCAGACAAAACGTGGCTATTGAAGAAAATCGTTTTGCCTTTTTCTTTCAGGGTCATGATGACTTCCCTAACGCGGAATCGACCAGTGGGGTCAAGCCCGGACATGGGCTCGTCAAGCAAGACGATATCGGGGTCGTTGATGATGGCTTGAGCCAGTCCGACCCGCTGCAGCATACCCTTAGAATACTTTTTGAGTGGCTTTTTATGAATGGTTTGGGGATCGAGTCCGACCATGTCTAACAGCTGTGCAATGCGCTGGCGCTGCTGGCGCGCTGAGAGTCCAAAGAGGCCCGCCGTGTATCGCAGCAGTTCTTGTCCCGTTAAATAGTCATAAAAGTAGGCATTTTCAGGCAGATAGCCGACGCGATGCTTGACGGTGCGATCGCCGACTGGCTGGCCTAGCACCGTGGCTCGACCACTCGTTGGGCGAACGATCCCTAACAAGAGCTTGAGCAAGGTCGTTTTGCCAGCGCCATTTGGCCCTAACAAGCCAAAGGTTTCACCTGGCTGCACAGATAAGTTGCATTGACTCAACGGGGTGACTAGTTGATTGAGCCAAAAGCCCGTGCGATAAGTTTTGGTGAGGTTGTAAGTCTGCACCACAGCGGGGGCAGGCAAGTCAACTGGCGACTCGATAAAACTCGGAATTGAAGCACTCATGACAACACCGTTTTATGTCACGCTAGAGCAGTGAAGCACCGATTGGCAAAGGATGCTAAAGGCTCACGTCCTGAGAATCGTATTGTAGGGTATCGGAACTGCGCTGCTATGAATCGTCCTAAGATTGTCGCGATTATCACCGGAGCACTGTCGCTGTTGTTAGCGGTCGCCTATTTATTGCTAGTGCAACTGCTCGATTTCCGGGGTGAAATGGTGCCTGCGCCGATTGATTTGGCAGGGATGGTGGTCACTTGGCTGGGTTGATTGACTGACTCCAATCAACTCGATGAGAACAGATCCACTATACGGTTTTGCCAATTCAGCTTTCTGGGCTGATGTAATCGTCAGGCCGTTTGCTCGGCAAATAATCCCAAATTCACTACGTTACTGCGCTGATGTCATCCTACTTTTACCTTGCTGATGGCAGACAAGAGCGATGGCAGTCTTCATGGGATTTCGTTTGAGGCTAGGCAACAATCTCTGCCAGCAGCTGAAGAGTTTTAGACGGTGAGGACAGCTGTGGTCTGCGGCGGCGTCCTGACTCGCTGTTGGGAGCCTTTAAGAAGGGACCAGTAGAGGTCAATAGTAGCCGTGATCGAATTCGGGCTCTGTGGGGTGAAAATTTGAAGGGTCTAGAAGGAAGCGCAAGACTTCGTCTTCCAAACGATGGATCAAATAGGGTTCTAAAGCATCGGTGTGGCGCAGCGCTGAAATGTATCCTTCAAAAAAGAGCCGCAGTTCATCCGTGCGATATCCCCGATTCCAGTGGTCAACCAAAGCATCAGTAATTCGCTGATAGTACCGGACCGACTTGACATCTTGAAGCATGTTGATGTTTTGCTCTCACCCAAATAATAATCTGCAATGCTGCCAGGCTATGTAAGTGCGCTTTGTAACAAAAAGTCGCAAAAGATCACGGATCATCAAGTTGGCAATAGTTTAATAATCGATTGTCAAGAAATCCTGCCGGTGTGACAATCCGACTTTTTGAACTTTACCAGGTTGATGGTGCTCTGCGATCGCATCAGCTAACCATCGCCATTTGCTCAACTGCCATGTAGAAGGCTATGTGACTGCGGGATAGAGCTATGGCTGTAGATACTCTACAAAAGTAAAAGCAGCGTCTAGCGTTCGAGGCGGTCAATCTTTGACCACTTTAAGAAGTTCAGCAGATCCACCAGCGAGACAAAACGGTGAGTAGTTGCCGTTACAAAAACCCGATTAACGCTTTGTTATGTTTATTCTCAATTTTCGGATCTTGTGTAGAGAAAACTGGTGGGCATAGCGACTATTCAAGTTATTGAGGGAAACCCCCATTTGCGATCGCTTTTAGGCTGGCATTTGCAGCAGTCAGGTTATCGTGTCCATCAGTCTGCTGATGTGGGTCGGGCTCGTGAAACCTATCAGAGTCAGCAGCCCGACGTGATTATCCTGGACGCCCAGCTGCCTGGGAGTAATAGCTTTGAATTTTGCCAGTGGATTGTGCAGCAGGGCAACAACAGTTATTTGTTAATGCTGTCAGCCCGCGATACTGAGGCAGATATTGTGGCAGGGCTGAAGGCGGGGGCTGATGATTATTTGACCAAGCCGTTTGGCATGCGAGAATTTTTGGCCCGAGTTGAGGCTTTGGCACGTCGCATTAATCGTTTGAGCGCTCCGGCATCGTTGACCTATGGTTCGCTACATATTGACTTGGTGCAGCGGCGGGTGCGTTATCGCAATGAATACATTGATTTGACGCCGCAGGAATTTAGCCTGCTTTATGTGTTGACTCAGGTGGCAGGGCAACCGCTGAGTCGCTCAGATTTACTGCAGCGGGCTTGGCCAGATGCCATCGATAATCCCCGCACTGTTGATACTCATATTTTGTCTCTACGTAAAAAAATTGAAGCTGATCCACGCCAGCCAAGCGTGATTCAAACTGTGCGAAATGTCGGTTATCGATTTAACGTGGACCGGCTGATGACGGATGCCCCACTGTCGGAACCGGCGCGAGGGGAGGTGAGATCTATGGCGGCAGTTACTTCGGTGCCGGGGTCAGGGACTTAGGTTTGCAGCTGGTCAATACGCCTAAGCGATCACTTTTGAGTACTCAAGGATTTGCAGGTCAAGTGGGGGACGCTAGATTCAACTGCGTACTTTCCATCCACAGAAGCTAATGCGGGGCCAAACATTGGCGATGTCAGCCGAAAAAGTTCCCTAATTGTGTCCGCGATCGTACGGATCTAGCTCAAGTTTCCTGAATAAGGAATTGGTTCCTTATTGTATGGACATTCTGGGGGAAAGAACTATGCACACTTGGGCACTTTTTTCTTGCAGCAGCCTGATTACCCTAACGGCCTACAACTTGTCGCAGTTGCCCAAAAGTCAGGAGGCTGGTCCCGAGCCAGAACCTGATGCCAGCGAAAAGTTTGCGGATGCGGACAAGTTTTCGTTAGATACGGTCAGCAGCATGTTTCCAGAATTTGAGCCAGCAGTAGAACTGCCTTCCCTGCCAGCTCGGCCACAACTGTCTAAACTAGACGAACTCTCCGGATATAATCCAGCAATTTATGACCCGGCTCAATATCCCGTCAAAGAGATTGACTTAATTGGCGCGTTGCCCGAGTCTGACTTGGAGTTGTCGCTGCCAGAACCGGTTGTGACGTACCGGGCGGATATGGTGAAACCTTTGCCCAATGCGATTCCGGCTCCACTGTCAACGCGGAATGCTTTAACAACAGCGCCTCAACCTGCTGCACAACCGCAATTAGAGCAGCCTGCAGCGGCCCCCACGTTTGCTCAGAGCCGGCCATCCCCAGCTTTAGCACAAGTGCCGACAACCCCTAGCGCCCCCACTGCTTCGACACCGGCATCTCCGGCGGCGGCTAGCCCGGCAGCCGCCCCAACCGCAATCACTTCCCCCGGCGGGTCGCCTGAGCTATTTGGGACACTGCCTGAGGCGACTGTACCAGCAAGACCGGCACAACCATCGGCAACGGCAGCGGAGAGGCCTGAAAGCGCTACTGTAGCCGCCAATCGCCCGGTCGACAATGACATGGTAATGACTGACCTGTTTGACTTTGAGTTAAATGAGGTGATGGAGACCGCCCCTGATTCAGCCGTCTCGATGGAACTTTCGGTGACGCGGCAGGACTTAATTCAGCGCTATTGCGATCGCCCCGTAAGCGATCGCAATGAGTTCACTAGCTTAGCTGTTTGCGAAGGCGGCACTAATGAATTGGCGCTGAGTATTCCAGAAGCTGTCACCGCTGGAACGCCAATTCCCGGCAGTGTCGAATCCCCGACTCGCAGTAACCCGGCAATCGGAGTTGAATAGTCGGGAAATAGTCCTTGGTCAGCGGCGATTGCTGGGCCATAAGTACCCTGATGACGCCGCAAAAAGCGCTGGTGCGTCAGCGGTGTGCCGATAAGTTCCACTTCGATGCGATCGCGAATATCAGGAATCACTTTGGCTAATGCTTGATAAAGCGGCTCTGCCCGTTCCTGTTTGCGCTGAGCATAGTTTTCGTCACGCTGCCAGCCCGCCCACGGCTCTAGGGAATATACGTGAATCACGTGTTTTCCGGGGGGCGCTAAGTTGGGGTCCAGCACTGAGGGAATCGAGATCATGCAGGTGTTGCCGGGGGCGTCTAGGTCGCAATCGCGGCGGTGAACCACCACATGATGCACAGCTAAATCATCTAACCCAGTGCCGTCAATTCCCAAGTGCAGATGCATAAAACTATCAATTACCGGCGTTGCTAGGGCCGGCTCGCGAAAAGCTGCTGGCAGGTTCTCAGGCTTTAGCAGGTGGCAATAGGTGTCCCACAGGGTCGCATTGGAAATCACAGTTGGGGCAGAAATCACCTCCCCAGACTTGAGGCGCACGCCTGTCGCCCGTCCTGCCTCTACCAGAATTTGCTCGACGTGGGTGCCTAGTCGCAGCTCTCCACCCCATTTTTTCAGCCCCCGCACGAGAGCGTGCACTAGCGCCTCACTGCCGCCCAGAGGATAGTCCACTGAGGCGGTCTCGCGTTCACCAAAAACAAAGGCCACTTCCGGCGCGATCGTGCCGTGAGCGTCGAGCCCCGACAGCAAAAAGCATTCCAAATCAATCAGTTGACGCACCCAAGGGTCACGCACGGTTTGATCAAGCAGATGTCCTGCCGACTTTTGCACCGCTCTTAACTGGGGCAGCAGCCTTAGCAAAGCTTGAGGATAGCGCAGCAAAAACGACACCACGCTAAAGTCGGGCCGCAGCCCCAGACTGGGAATCTGACTCAGGGGTTCGTAGAGTTTCAGCAGCCGCTGCACAAAAGCGCCAAGTTCTTCAGCACCGGGGGGCGTGAAACGGGCCACCTCGCGGCGATAGTCGGCTAATTGGCGATAAACCGGCAGCGTGCCTTCGGGCAGGTGATAGTAGCCGAGCGGATCGTACGCGATCGCCGTCACTGACTCCTCCAACACGTCCAGCACCTGACGTAATGGATTGCGCGAAACGCGATCGCCCAACCCCGAAAAGAACGACGGCCCGGAGTCAAATCGAAATCCTTGACGGGAAAACCCATGCGCTGCCCCACCGGGAATAGTGTGGCTTTCACAAACGACGACTGACTTGCCGTAACGTGCCAACAGCGCCGCCGCCACTAAACCTCCGAGGCCGCTCCCAATCACGACCACATCAGGCGTTGACAAGGACTTCATAAGGTTTCAGTTTTCCTTAAATTAGCAAAGTAAACATCAATTAAAGGTAAACAACTGCGAACGTTCGCCTCTTCTTGAGGATCAATGGCGCTCAGATGCGCAATGCGATGAGTCGCTGAGCGCTCGACTTCAGCCATCTCTTGTCGCAACGACTCGATGCGGCTGGCTTGGTCAGTCTGCTTGGATAATTCAGTAATTTCTATTAGCATTGCTGCCCGCTCAGCTTCCTCTAGGTGCCGCGCCGCTGAAACTTGGGCATTCACTCCTCCGGCCTTGACGACGCAATAGATTTCCATCAGACGTACGTAGTCTGTTGACAACCCAGCCCTCGCGTCCTTGTCTAGGAGTTGGCAAATAAGTTCTGGCGTAAGCAATCGCGACATATCGTAGAAGGGCATACGAACTTTTTGATTAGCACTGACATAATATTCACCCTGATTTTAGTGTGAACGGAATGCTCTGAGGGTTTGATATTGTGCTGCATAAAATCTGAAATCAGAATGTCCACGACGCTTGAAGGAGTCTTGTCTCAAACAAGTGTTAAAAGTGATTTACAAACTCCGTGAATGTCAGCAGTGATAGAGCGTGCATAATTTTCGTATGAATTCAACAAGGAATCGCTTGAATGTCTGTCCAGCCGCAATTTGAAAGCTATTTCAGATTTCCTTTGTAAATCAGCTCTCACATCAATAAAAACAGTTAAATTCAGGGCAAACGTCTGCTTTCGCATTTTCAAAAAATAGATTTTTGATGATGGTTGAGTCGCAACTCGACGTCTTTTTGTGTCATAACAGCGAAGACAAACTCACCGTTATTAAAATTGCTCAACAGCTCTAGCAACCTGGTCTCAAGCCGTGGCTCGATCATCTCGTCACCCTTGTACATCGGTAATTTCCGTTTCTCCAGTAATTACAGAATGATTCCCGCCTGCCGTGCAACTTTTTCCAGACTGCTAGAGTCCCTCTTCAATACCTTGCTGGCCATTCATTAGGTTGCCCTACTTTCCGAATTCCACACTCTGCAATCCGAATCCACATTCTATAGCTTTGCGCTCAACCCTCCCTCTCCCTACACCCACGAGTTCGGTATCCCCTCCTGTAGAGAATCTGGTAGACCCGGCACACTATTATTAGCTGTTAAGCCGGAGTAATTCTATGGGAAAAGTCGTTGGTATAGACTTAGGTACTACTAATTCAGTTGTCGCAGTAATGGAAGGGGGTAAGCCCACCGTTATTGCTAACGCTGAAGGATTTCGCACGACACCTTCAGTGGTGTCATATGCCAAGAATGGCGATCGCCTTGTCGGTCAGATTGCCAAGCGCGGCGCGGTCATGAACCCTGAGAACACCTTTTACTCAGTTAAGCGCTTTATTGGTCGTCGGGTTGATGAAGTCGGCACTGAGTCGACTGAGGTGGCATATAAGGTGCTCACCGTAGGCAATAGCCTAAAGCTGGATTGTCCCCAAGCGGGCAAGCAGTTTGCGCCAGAAGAAATTTCTGCCCAGGTGTTGCGCAAGCTGGCTGACGATGCCAGTAAGTATTTGGGTGAAACGGTTACGCAAGCCGTTATCACAGTGCCTGCATACTTCAATGACTCACAGCGTCAAGCAACTAAAGACGCGGGTAAGATTGCCGGCCTGGAAGTGCTGCGAATCATCAACGAGCCGACCGCCGCCTCTCTCGCTTACGGTCTCGACAAAAAGAGTAACGAGACTATTCTGGTATTTGACTTAGGTGGCGGTACATTCGACGTCTCTATTTTGGAAGTGGGTGACGGCGTTTTTGAAGTGTTAGCAACCTCAGGTGACACTCACCTCGGCGGCGACGACTTCGACAAGAAAATTGTGGATTATCTAGCGGAAGACTTCCAGCGGAACGAGGGCATCGACCTGCGCAAAGACAAGCAGGCTTTACAGCGTTTGACTGAGGCGGCTGAGAAGGCCAAGATTGAGCTATCCAGTGCGGGTCAGTCTGAAATCAATTTGCCATTTATTACGGCAACTCAGGATGGGCCAAAGCATTTGGAGACGACGCTGACCCGAGCCAAATTTGAGGAGTTGGTGTCTGATCTGATCGACCGCTGCCGCATTCCTGTGGAGCAGGCGTTGAAAGATGCCAAGCTCAATCGGGAGAATATTGACGAAGTTGTACTGGTGGGCGGCTCCACTCGGATCCCGGCGGTGCAAGAGATTGTTAAGAAGATCCTGGGCAAAGCGCCTAACCAAACCGTTAATCCTGATGAAGTAGTCGCCATTGGGGCAGCCATTCAGGGCGGTGTCTTGGCAGGTGAAGTCAAAGACATCCTGCTACTTGATGTGACGCCGCTGTCCCTGGGTGTAGAAACCTTGGGCGGCGTAATGACTAAGCTGATCCCCCGCAACACGACTGTTCCTACGAAAAAGTCTGAAACTTTCTCGACTGCGGTGGATGGTCAGACTAATGTGGAAATTCACGTCCTTCAGGGGGAGCGTGAAATGTCTAACGACAACAAGAGTCTGGGTACTTTCCGTCTGGATGGTATTCCTCCGGCTCCCCGTGGTGTTCCTCAGATTGAGGTCACCTTTGATATTGACGCAAACGGTATCCTGAGCGTCACTGCGAAGGATAAAGGCACTGGCAAGGAGCAGTCTATCAGCATTACAGGCGCTTCCACCTTAGACGACAACGAAGTGGATCGCATGGTTAAGGACGCCGAACAGAACGCTGCGGCTGACAAAGAGCGGCGTGAAAAAGTCGAGCTGAAGAACCAGGCCGATACGCTGTCTTATCAGGCGAAGAAACAAGTTGAGGAACTCGGCGATAAAGTTCCTGCTGATGAAAAGACCAAGATTGAAGGTCAAATCAAGGAACTGGAGGAGGCTGTTGCGTCTGAGGACTACGACAAAATGAAGTCCTTAACGACAGAAATCCAGCAGGCCCTTTACAGCATCAGCGCTAATCTCTACCAGCAAGCGGGCGGAGCTGAGGCTGCCGCTGGGGCTGAAACTCCCGGCGATGATGCTGGCACTGCTGGGGAGTCTAGTAGTGGTGACGATGTCATCGATGCTGAATTTACTGAGCCTGAGAATAAGTAGCATCAAGAATCAACAGGTTACACTAATTGACCTGTTGATTCGGTTCTCAGCTCATAAGCTTGCTCCGGCTAGCAAGGAAAACGGATGGCGATCGCCATCCGCTTTTTTTGGACTAATTTATTGATGCTTTGCTGCAATCACGCTGGAAAAGAATGAGCCGCACGGATTATAAGACTGACATACTACTACGCCAATTTTTCTTGCTAGCAAAAACGATGCAGTTTGCTTTACGCGAATTGACTTTTACTAGCTTTATAAATATCGTAAAGCAGCCTATTTAAATCCAGAAGATTCGTCACAATTGAGTGCAAATATCTATAACAAAAAGGAGATGAGCCGCACGGCCCACCTCCTCGGACATGTCTGATTTGTCTTGGTTCACACACACTAGAGGCATACTTTTTCAACTACTCGCTGAAATGCCGAGTTGCTTTTTCAAATGATCTAGATAACTCATTCCAAGCCGTCTCGAATCCAGTTTGCAAGTCTTTCCAAGCGGCTTCGCCGGCTGAGTTCATTTCTCCCCACTTAGCAAGCAGGGCATCGCGTTGAGTCGTCAACTCTTCCAAGACGCTGTAATAATTAATCTCAGCATCTGCCTTGGCTTGACTAGCTTTGGCCTTGAACTCATCAATTCGAGCGTTTAGTCGGTCGAGTTCAGCCTTAACTTTAGCTTCGTAGACGTCGCGCTGACCAGCACTAGGTAACTTAGGAAGCTGCTCGGGTACTTGAGTTGCCATAATTTAATTCTGTCCTCGTAATAACTACAGGAGCAGTGATTCCAAACAGTTGAGAAGTTTGAAATATGTCTTACTCCTTATATTTTTCATAAAAGTAATGAGAATGACTTCTGCTGACCGATGTACCTTAAAGACGCAGATTCTCTATCTTTAGAAGCGTTTTGGTTGAGTTGACTGATGCCGCAGCGATCGCTAAGCTGCTGTGACAGTTGCCAAATGCCCAAAGCAGCACAGCGGCCTTTACTTACGAATAAGAATTTAATAAGTTCTCAAATCTTGTTATGGATGCGGCCGTGTGTCCTTTCTGAGCAACAAATTGGCCGATTAATTCATCCACGCTCTTCGTTCCCTTTTCCGAACCCTAAGATTACTCCTAAACTGAGGACAGGAGAGAGTTAGCGAGGCGATTACGGGTTAGCTTTGCTGACCTGAGGAAAGTCCGGGCTCCCGAAAGACCAGACTTGCTGGGTAACGCCCAGTGCGGGTGACCGTGAGGAGAGTGCCACAGAAACATACCGCCGATGAAAGGTAGAAGGCAAAAGGCAGAATTTAGGTTCATCCTTCGTCCTTCATCCTTTACAGGTAAGGGTGCAAAGGTGTGGTAAGAGCGCACCAGCAGCATCGAGAGGTGCTGGCTCGGTAAACCCCGGTTGGGAGCAAGGTCGCAGGGGCAAGGGTTGGTCTTTTTCCCGTTCCGCTGTTGGTGTACCGCATGAGGCGTCTGGTAACAGCCGTCCTAGATAGATAATCGCCCTTTCAGCGCTGGCTGAAAGAACAGAACCCGGCTTATGTCTGACTCTTTCCGACTTATTTGATCATGCTTTAGGAGCTATAGGCGAGTAATGTTGCCAGCGGTCACAACGAAATAGCGCCCTACTTAACATAGTAAAGCCAGGGCATCCCATCACCGCGATCGCGCCCTGGCTTACCGATAAACTTCTACAGAACAGTCGACGAGGAGAATTAAGCAGCTTTTTGCGTCACGGCAAAATGATGCTGCGGCACGGAAAATCCTGCTGCGGCTCCGGTTTCACGAATAATTTTATTCGTGTCGAAATAGACCTGCCAGTAATGCTCATTGTTGCAGTAGGGGCGCACTGCTAGCACTGGCCCCATGGGCGTGAATTCCAGAATTTCGATATCGGGGGCAGGTTCAGCCATCACATGGGGAATCGCGCTGACTTTTTCTTGGAGGAGAGCGATCGCGTGTTTGTGGTTCACATCATGATTGAGTTGAGCCAGTAAATCGACCCGACGATAAGGATTAGTCGAAAAGTTCTGAATCGTATCCGAAAAGAGCGTATTGTTGCCTACAATCGTTCTGACATTGTCAAGAGTGTCAATCGCTGTGACAAACAAACCAATCTCCCGCACCGTCCCAGTAACGCCGCCAGCAGTAATAAAGTCTCCTACCTTAAACGGCTGAAAAATCACCATAAATGCCCCGGCGGCAAAGTGAGCCAACAGACCACTCCAGGCGGCACCAATCGCGATACCGGCCGCCGCCAAAAACGCAGCAAAGGACGTTGTCTCAATGCCAAAGAAGCCCAAAATGGCCACCACCAATACAACATTGAGTAAGACGCCCAACGTTGATCGAAGATAGACCAGTAACGTTTCTTCGATGCCGCTCCGCCGGAAAGCTTGCGTCAATAGTTTGATGGCCAAGCCAATCAACCAGCGACCAATAAACCAAAAGACTACGGCCCCAATGACTTTGAGGCCAAGCGCCACCAAAATGTCTGCAGCGCTATTGAGCAGTAGATTAAAATCCAAAGGACACACTCCTTTTGTAAAACAGCTTAGGAAAGCGTAATCACTTGCCTATTTCCCTGGATTTGACTACGATTTCTCAAAATTCAAGCTATATTGCCGCAATATCTTAAGAATTTTTCGCAGGCTTGAATAGCTAGTTCAGCGGTCACTCAAGCAGCAGCGATCGCTATCGTCATTCAAAATAAGTTTGAGAAGTTGGAAACTTTTTCTAAAAAGCTTTACAGTCAGCTTCTCTCTCGTTCTCAATTCAAAGCCCGATAAAAAATATTCCGAAGCTGTCAGACTAAACCTCCGTCTATCTAGAGAACTGGAGTTTTTACGATGGTTGCCGCTGAGCCCGAAGTGCCTGTTTAGCAGATGATGTAGCTATTTAGTAGAGACTTTATCAAGACTACGATTGCCGATATTGATGTGGTTTATCTCAATTAAATTTCCTAAATTTACCGTAAGAATTTTTGGTATTTTCTAAAGGGATTTGAAGCGCATTTAGAGCCTGCCGAAGCTGCCCTTGATGTTTCTCCAGCTGCTGTTCTGCCTGAGCGGCATCCAGCTCCCCCCAGTGCATCAGGAGGGCCAGTTTAACCCGTTGACCGCTGGCATCCAGCAGGGTCGCCGCCGCCGAGCGGTTCAGGTCAGTCAGGTCGCCAAGAATGCGAATGGCGCGATCGCGCAACTTGGCATTGGTCACTGACACATCGACCATGCGGTTGCCATAGACTTTTCCGAGCTGCACCATCGCCCCGGTTGAGAGAATGTTGAGCGCCATTTTAGTGGCCGTACCGGCCTTGAGGCGCGTTGACCCGGCGAGAATTTCTGGCCCCACCAGCAAGCGAATATCGCCGTCATAGTCAGCCGCCACCTGTTCGCGCGGCACACAGGCCATCAGAATGGCCGTCGCACCAACCTGTTGAGCGGCCTTTAGCGCTCCATGAACGTAAGGGGTTGTGCCTCCTGCCGTGATACCCACAACAACATCAGGCGCCTGGATTTGACGTTCGCGGATCACGGCTGCACCGTCCTCAGCAATATCTTCCAAACCTTCGGAACTGCGCACTAACGCCCCGCTTCCGCCAGCAATGACGCCCTGCACCAATTCTGGTGGAGTGCAAAACGTGGGTGGACATTCCGACGCATCTAACACGCCTAGACGGCCACTGGTGCCTGCACCCACATAAAACAAGCGACCACCCTGACACCAGGCATCAGCAATCAGCGCGATCGCTTGGGCCAAATCTGCTCGTGCTGCAGCAATTGCACTTAACGTCTTTTGATCCTCAACATTGACCAAATCCACAAAAGCCAGCGGCGATAGCTGGTCGAGCTGCTGGCTGGCCGGATTCGCCTGCTCTGTCAGTAAGTGACCGCGATCAACCAAGTCTTCAGGTTGCGGAGCACCAGGGAAAGCCACGAGTAAATCTCCATCAGGCTAAAGAGCGATTAGGGAATAACACAAACGCCTTGGCCAATCGTCACTGACCCGCCAGATTTTGTCGGCTTGAGACGTGTAAAGCTTTTGAGCAACGAGGGGCGGCACCGCCTTAATCTCAGTTAAGCTCGCCACTACAGCAGCTTTTCTAAGCGCTGACGAATATCGTTGAGTTCCTCATTGGACAGCCGCGACTCATCGGCTCGGGGGGGCACCTCTTCGTCGTAATTACCGTCTTGATGCCAGTCAGTTTCTGCCACTGCATTTTCGGGCGGCACCATGAGTGCCCCCGCCGGAATCAAACGCAGATCAAAGCCCGCCTCCTCGCAAAATTCCTCAATCTCACCTTGCTCAAATGCCTCTACTTCGGGCGGCGGAAAGTCTTGAGCCTCTAACATGAGGCCAAAACGGGTCGCGTCATCTTCATCTTCAAACATCAGGACGGTATTACGGCCATTGGCCTGCAACGAGTGAATACCTTCATTGTCAGTCCCCGCATTAAACAGAAGCACGTAGACTTGCATAAGTCTTTAATCCGTCTATCATCCACAAGCGTTAATTTTAAGTATCTTATGTTCAGCGAGTCCATTTATTTAGAAAAAACCTGCGGTCAATCAGCTTGCGATCGCGCTGCAGATTGCCACCAGTCGGCTTACAGCGTTTGTGAAGCTAGTGAGGGACAAAGAAGGTCCTGAAGTCCTTGTCCTCAAAGCGAGACATTTCGGGGGATCTCCGACCGGGGCTAGCTCTATCTGCTTTAACAGGGAAATGCTGTAATGTTTTGTTGGGCAATGAACGCGCTTAAGCTACGGGACGTCGCTTTACTCCGCTTTGATAGGGATGGATGGTCATCACAACAGGTGTTTAGGTCATGAGCAACGGGCCATCTCCAGAGCCACAATCAACAGAGAAAAAGCAGCGGCGTCGCATTTGGACAACGGCGAGCTTGACCTTAGGCGCGATCGCGACCCTAGGAATAACGGGGGGTGCTTGGTGGGCTTGGATGTTTGCGAATGAGCGGCTGTCCCCCTGGGCTTCAGAATTTTTGACCGAGGCCCTGGATCGACCGGTTTTCCTTGGGGAGGTTGAGCGGGTATCGCTGACGGGAGTGCGCTTTGGGCCTTCAGCCATGCCTGCGACCAGCACGGACCCGGATGAGCTATTTGTTGAGGCGATTGATGTTCGCTTCAACCCTTTGAGTTTGCTATGGCGTCAGGTTAATCCCCAAATCACCTTGACTGGAGTGCAAGCCTACATTGAGCAAAATGCCCAAGGCAATTGGGTCGATGTTGAAATTAATTTAGATGAAGATGACGACGATGACGATGATGACGACCCGCTGATTCGCGTCAGTCCAACAGTCGGAATTGCTGATAGCGAAGTCGCGCTGTTGCCTTATTTAGGGCCAGATGAGACTCCCCAGGCGTTTACGGTTAGCGATATTAACGGCACGGTGTCGGTGACTGAGGTACAGGTTGAGTATCCGGCAGAGAATGAAGATACGACGCTAGACGCGCAGGAAATTGACTTAGATATCGCTGCTCAACTGCAAGACTCGGGCAGCTTCGCCATCAACGGCGTGATTCGGCAATTGGACTATGGCGATAATGCCCCGGATAATCTGCTGGATGCCTTCGAAGCCAACCTCGCGATGCAGGCTCAACAGGTTGATTTGGCAGCTTTAGCGACCATCGTGATCGGCACTACCTTTGACTCGGTTCCCTTATCGGTGACTGCCGGCATACTTAACGGCAACGTTGAAGCTGAACTCGTCCCCTTTCGGCCGCCGCGCCTCACCGGCACGGCCCGTTTAGAAGCAGGTGAACTGTCAATTAATGCGCTGGCAACACCCGTATCGGAGATTAATGCCCAAGCTCGGTTCCAGGGCGACCGAATGGCGTTAGAAAATACTTCCGCTCGTCTAGGCGAGATGGCTGCTCAAGCGCGAGGCATAATTGATCTGAGCAACGGCTATGACCTGACTGGAGCGATCGCGCCAGTCACGTTAACCGAGATCGCCGATGCCATCGGGATTAACTATCCTGTTGATGTAGTCGGCACGGTGCAGGCTGAAAACGTCGAGATGACTGGGCCACTGGCCGAGCCGCAGGTATCTGCACTCGTGGAAACCGTTGAGGCTGCGACGATCGACCGCATCGACTTTGCCCGCATTGCGTCACAAGTAACCTACAAGCGCAATGACGGTATTCAACTGGCGGACCTCATCGTGGAGCCGCTGGCGGGCGGTAGCCTCAGCGGTGAAGGGCAATTCACCTTTGGCCAACCAGCAGCTTTAGACCTAGCCTTGATCGGGCGAGATTTACCGGCAGATGCGATCGCCCGCCTCTATGGCCTGCCCGAAACCGTCTCCATTGGCACCCTAGCGCTGGATGCCAACATTTCTGGTCCGCTGACCGAGCTAAACGGCCTCGTCACTTGGGATGCGCCCAACGGCACCTATCCTACGCGCGGCACTGCTGAGGTGGCAGCCAACACGGTCCGTATCCAAAATGCAGAAATTGCAGGCGGCACGCTGTCGGGAATCGGCACCTTGAACCAAGGTCAATGGACGGCTGATGTCGTGGCCGCAGGATGGCAATTAGGTGTGTTTAACACGGTACTGCAGGGGGTGACTGGCGGCGGCGATGTGCGGCTGGCGGGCAGCACCGACAATTTCTCTTTGGCAGGCATTACCGGCGATGGTGATGTCACGGTAGCCTTGCGAGGGGGCACCCTCAACAGCCAATTTGCGCTGGCGGGGGGTAACTGGGATGCAGCCGTCCAGACACGCAACTTCCCGGTGCAACAGTTTGTACCCCAGTTACCCATTGCTGGCTTGACCGCTGATGCCCAGTTAGCGGGCAACGTCAATGATTTGAGTCTGGCAGGTATTCAGGGCGATGGGGTGGCGACGGCCGCGATCGCAGGTGGTACAGTCAACACCAACTTTAGTTTGGCCAATGGGGCCTGGCAGGCCGATGGTCGCGGCGACAATTTGCAGTTGCAGCAGCTCTCTGCTGACTTGCGAGGCCTTGGGCAAGCCACCTTTCAGCTAGCTGGCAATTTAGACAACCTGACTCCCGCTGGCATTCGCGGACAGGCCGCTGTGCAGTTGTCGGATGGGCTGGCCACCGCCAGAGCGCTCAACCCCGCCCTGGGGCGATCACCAGCCCCCCTCACCGCCAGTCTGGCTTGGGATGGCCGTGTCCTCCAAATCGACCGGCTAGAAACGGCTGGCCTCTTTGCCAGCGGCACGGTGACGCCGCTCTTGTCAGGGCCGAGAGCGCCCAGCATCAGCGCCATTGACCTTGCCATTTTGGCCGAAAACTATGCTTTGGCCTCGCTGCCTCTGCCTCTGCCCCCTGTCCTGGCTTTAGAGGGGACGGCTGATTTTCAGGGCCGCCTGACCGGCACACCGAGCAATCTCAATTTGGACGGTGACATCGCCTTGGCCAACCTCGCCTTAAATGATTTAGAGTTTGAACCCTTGCTGACCGGAGATGTCACCTACTCCACCCCAGCCGGATTGACCGTCGGCATCTTCGGAGAAAACGATGAGATTTCTGCGCGTTATCGACCGCAGCCCCAGCAGTTTGACGCCACTATTCGAGCCGGAGAGGCGATCGCGGTAGCCGAAACCGAAGGTAACTTGCTCCAGGCCCAGCTTTACAACTTCCCAATTTCAGTGCTCAACCTGCCCCCGGACTCCTCCCCTTACGGCTCTTTGCGGGGGCAAGTTGAATTTGCCAATGCCAGCATAAATCTGACTAACTTTGCCACCGTGGGCCAGTTCGATGTGCAAAATCTGGGCATCGGCTTCTACAGTGTAGATCGCTTGATTGGCGGCTTTCGCTACGCCGATGGCGTGGCACAGCTTGATGACGGGCAAATCATCATGGCCGATCGCAACGAGCGCGGCGAAGCCATTGTCACTCGCGCTTACAACATTGACGGTCGCTACAGCTTTAACCGGACCCCGCAGCTGATCGCCACCCTCTCAACTGATGAAGGCGAACTCCGCGACATTCTCGAGATTCTGAAAATTCAAGAAATTGCTGATCTACGCCGTGGCTTTACCCCCAACGAAGGATTTATCCCCGGTTCTACAGAAGAAGCTGAGGCCATTTTGGCCACTAATTCGGTGGGCGATCCCAACGACACCCTCCTTAACCAACTGCGGCGGCTGTCGGAAATCATGGAGCGCGAAATTCTCGCCGAGATTGAGGCCGAAGAAGCCAGAATCCCCCCTCTGAGTGAACTGCAGGGGCGCTTCAGTGGTCAGGTAAACTTAACCGCGACCCTGCCCCAAGATTTACAAGTTAATTTCGATCTGACGGGCGAAGGTTGGCAATGGGGGCCTGATATCAGCGCTGATATGATGGTGGCCCAGGGCACCTATAACAATGGCTTAGTCACCCTATCGCCCCTCCGCTTTAGTGCCGAAAAAGCGGGCGAACCTGCTTTTGTAAGCCTTAGTGGCGATTTCTCCATTGCCCCTGACGATACGGCTGATCGACAGATGATGCTAGAAATTGCCAACTTGCCGATTAGCGAGATTGAAGATTTTGCCAATTTACCCTTTGACTTAGAAGGACGGTTAAATAGTACTGCGACCCTTAGCGGACGATTAGGAAATCCGAACTTGATGGGCGAACTTGAAGTGATCGACGGCACCTTAAACGGTACCGCCATCGCTGATGCCGAGGCTAGCTTCTCATACGCTAATGCCCGAGCAGCGCTGAACACCCGTCTCTTATTAACTGGCTCTGATGATCCCCTCACCGTATCAGCGCAGATACCCTATCGACTTGGCTTTGTCGAAGCCGAACCGGTTGATCAAACTTATTCCCTCAGAGCTAACGTGCGCGACGAAGGACTGGCCTTGCTCAACTTATTTACGCAGCGATTGGCCTGGGAGTCCGGTGAGGGCCGTATCATTCTTGATGTCGAAGGTGACCTGCAGGCCAGCGATCCCTTACCAAGGCAGTTTCAGGGATTGATTGAGCTGAACGACGCCACCCTTTCCGCCAGTGCGCTACCCGTGCCGATGACTAATGTAACTGGGCGAATTCGTCTAGTGCCGTCGGCCCAGGCGATCGTGGTTGAACGGTTGACTGGCCAATTTAGCGAAGGACAACTCTCAGCTCGGGGCACTTTCCCACTGTTTTTGCCTTTAGATGAGGTTGCTCCCCCTACCGCTGAAGACCCGGCAGCGCCCTTGCCCACGGATGACGATGCGCTCACTCCTGAAGACCCGGCAGCGCCCTTGCCCACGGATGACGATGCGCCCACCGAACCAGTGACGGCACCAAATCCAGCGCTGTTGGAGCCGCTAACCCTCGACTTAGAAAATATTGCCCTTAATCTCCAAGGACTTTACAACGGTCAAGTTAACGGCGAAATGCAGCTGCTCGGTAGCTTACTGTTGGGGCCGTCACTGACCGGTGAAATTGATTTAACGAATGGCACCATTACCATACCGGAAGGTGACAATAGTACCAGCACAGCGACAGTCGCTGATAATGACCAGCGGGAAAGCCCATTTCCCCCGTTTAGATTCGATGATTTACGCATCTTCCTTGCCCGCAACATCAATGTTGTACAGGGCAATATCTTGGATGTTAATGCTCGAGGTGGCCTTCGACTTGACGGCACGCTGGATACTTTGCAACCCAACGGTGTGATTCGGCTACCGGCAGGCCGGGTTGGGCTGTTTGCCGTGACTCTGCGACTGGCAGGCGATAACGATCGCGCCGAATTTCGCGGCAACTTTAACGCCATTCTAGATGTCACCTTGCAAGCCACCATCCCAGATATTCCGGCCGAAACGGCAGGCATTGGCGTAACGACCAGCCCCTTCCCACAAAATGAGGTCTCCGACAACACCATCGAGAATATCGGCCTGACCCAGCAGGGCAACCAGCTGGTGCGCATTAGAGCTCGTTATACCGGCCTAGTCAGCGAGTTGGCTAATTTAACCACCGACTCTCGCAACCTAGAACTCAGCAGTTCGCCATCTCGCTCCGATACCGAAATCATTACCCTCTTAAGCGGCAACGTTATCGGTGCACTAGATGCTTTAGGAAGCGACAATGCGTTAACCGGCATTGGCACCTTTGTGGGCTCAGCACTGCTCAACTCAGTGAGAGACTTTTTGGGCGACACCGTACCTATCAGCGAGTTCCGCATCTTCCAAGTATCAGAAGGAACCGGCGGCGTCAACGACAGCGAAGACATTGGCGGGGAAATTGGTTTTGATGTTACCTCGAATATTTCGATATCGGTGCTGAAAGTGCTGACTAATGACACGCCGTTCCAGTTCAATACCCGCTATCGCATCAGTGATCAGTTCACCCTGCGGGGCACTACAAGCTACGAAGACTTCAGCGAACGCACGGGAGTCTTGCTAGAGTATGAGACGCGGTTCTAAGTGTCAGTGCGTCATGAAGTCTGATCCCCATAAGCCAGCCGAATCATCAGTGCAGCCTGAAGCAGTGCCAGAGTCACCATTTTGGCAGCATTTATGGGAGGGACAACGAGAAAATGTTCGTATTTTGGCGATCGCCCTAGTCATTGCCGTTTTTTTGCGATTTGTAGTTGCTGAACCCCGCTTTATTCCCTCGAACTCAATGGAGCCGACGCTGCATGTGGGCGATCGCCTCCTCGTCGATAAAGTTTCTACCCGACTGCACCCGCCCCACTTTGGTGACATCGTCGTTTTTAAGCCACCGCCTCAACTCCAGGACTATGGCTACTCCGGTAAGCAGGCATTCATCAAGCGAGTCATTGCCACCGCCGGAGAAACCGTCACTGTTACCAATCATCAGGTGATTGTTGACGGCAACACCCTGCGAGAGGCTTATACGCTAGAACCACCAGATTATCTGATGGGCAGCATTACCGTGCCGCCAGGAAACTTATTCGTGATGGGGGATAATCGCAACGATAGTAATGACTCTCATGTGTGGGGCACTTTGCCCCAAGACAACGTGATTGGCATTGCTCGTTTCCGTTTCTGGCCGCTATCCCGTTTTGGCCAAGTTTCATAGTGGCCTTCCCTTTGCTGTAGTTGTTTACAACAAAACAGCCTTAAACCAGTGGTTCAAGGCTGCCAACTAAAGTTTATGGGTACTGTCGCTCTAGCGGATATACTCCTTCAACACGCTATTGCGATTTGGATGACGCAGCTTACGTAAAGCCTTAGCTTCAATTTGCCGGATACGCTCACGAGTCACATTGAAGGTCTGGCCAATCTCTTCCAGCGTTTTCATGCGGCCATCGTCCAAGCCGTAGCGCAGCCGCAAAACGTCGCGCTCACGGGGACTCAGTGTCCCCAGCACACCTTCTAAATCTTCACGCAACAGGCTCTTAGAAACTTCATCCTCGGGAGTTTCACCATCAGATTCAATAAAGTCACCTAAGCGAGAATCTTCTTCCTTGCCGATAGGCGTTTCAAGGGAAATGGGGAGTTGTGCTGACTTGGCGATAAACCGCAGCTTCTCAATAGTCATTTCCATGCTGGTCGCAATCTCTTCCTCGGTAGGCTTGCGACCGAGCTCTTGGGATAGCAGCTTGGTAGTCTTCTTGATGCGGGAGATTGTCTCATACAGGTGAACTGGCAGGCGAATGGTTCGGGACTGATCGGCGATCGCCCGAGTAATAGCTTGACGAATCCACCAAGTAGCATAAGTCGAAAACTTATACCCTTTCTCATGATCGAACTTCTCAGCCGCTCGAATCAGGCCTAAACTTCCTTCCTGAATCAAGTCTTGAAAGGACAGCCCACGATTCATATACTTTTTGGCGATGGAAACCACTAGGCGCAAGTTAGACTGCACCATTTTGTCTTTAGCTCGACGCCCCAAATGCAGGCGCTTCTGAAACGCAGGCAGTGACATGTCGACAGCCTCGGCCCATTCAGCATCGGTAGGCTCGTGATCAAGACCGTCCATTAAATCATCGCGAATGCGCTCTAGCTCCAACAAATCAGCAATTTTACGAGCAAGTTCAATCTCTTCCTCAGCCCGTAAGAGACGAATTCGCCCGATTTCTTGTAAATAAAGACGAATTGAATCTTCCGTGTAATGCTTCTTCTTGGTTTGGCTGCGACGAGTCGTCTTACCTTTGGCTGCTTTTGCGGGAGCTTTAGCCGTAGCAGCGTCGCTCGAGTCATCAAATCTAGATGAGTTGCTATCGCTATCGATTAGAAGTTCCAACTCATTTTGTGGCTTGATTGCTCCGAGCAATTCTTTAGCTTGAGTCATGCCGCGTCCCTCGTGCTCCTTCATGCGTGGTGCTTTCAAATCAAAAGGCTCGTTCAGCTTAGCATCTCGTTTTTAATGTCACCTCAGGGTGAGGATGTCAAAAAACACGTTGTCTGTCATCCATACCGAAGTTGAGATATGGATAATCGGTTGGTGAAACCAGCTTTTTTAAAAACCAGTCATCATTAAAAGCTGTACGAAAAACCTAATAAATGCAAGAAACCCAGCTTAACTACACTAGGCTTGTGATTTATCTCACACAATTGTAGCCGCATTAACAAGTTGACTACCACTCCTAATAAAGATAAATCCAAGGGAATTTACCTAAAAAACATACAGACGGGTAGTCTTTACATACTACCTAGACCATAAGCAAGCCATTAGTTATCTGCCAAAAGGTATATTCCTAAAGGCTTAAACACAGCTTTCAACTATCCGACTCGGATATCCATACAATTATGAAGAACTTATAAATGAAATGCTTACGCATCAAAGATCGTAATCTAAAGTTAATTTTTGATGAAGTTTGGGAGCTTTAAGAAGCAATGTTCTCTCCCCTTAATCAGATTCTGCGGGCCAATCCCAATCATTTGCAGCCTTGCGCCACGGCAGCAGCAATCTTTAATGGAATGGCCAAATATTCTTTAATGACTCAATAGTCTTCCGGGCGGCATATCGCCTGAGCAGCTCCACGTTAGAATCAAAACGCCGTAACGTCTACGAACTGATTAGATTCGGGAGGTTCGAAAGTTTCTTATGAACCCAGATACCTTGACTGAGACAATTCACAAAGGATTTCGCGTAACCCTAGGAGCAACCGCTTCTTTAGTGGATGCGCTGCGTGATCCCCAGGCTTCTCAAGAGAAGTTTGGCAATATTTCTGACTTTGAGGTGCTCACTCAAGAGTTAGAAGCCAAAGGAGCTGATGCCGAGCGCGAGGCGCGGGCGACAGTGGACTCTCTAATGAATCAAATGGGCCAAATACCTAATCCCTTTGTGTCGCCCCCTGCGTCTGAAGCGACCGTAGAGGCTAAAGTTAGCCCCGTTGCTGATGTTTCTGTACAGGCAGAGCTAGAAGCATTGACTTTAGAGCTGTCAACATTGCGCCAAGAAATCGAGACTCTGAGTCCTGAGCAGGGTGGGTAAGATATTGCCGCGCTAATTTAACGTTTAGCTTTTGCGAAAGCCAGCCATATGCTGACTCTTCTGGTCTTCAAAAATTGCGTTTCCGGGGCTGTTTCATTTAGCTGTCAAATCCTCTGAACTCTAGGGAAACCGCGAGAATACCAGCTCTTAAAGGCTTCTACAGTTAACTGATAATGTGCCTTATACAAAAGATGATCCTAAATCGATAGGAACGTCTTGCCAACGACCAGGCCCAATCGCTCGCAAAGCCTCTTTGAGCACGATATCGCCGGTGTAAAGCGCTTTGCCGATAATGACACCCTTAACTCCCAAGCGCTCCAGGGTCAGCAGGCTCAGCAAATCGGCAACAGAACTCATGCCGCCGGAGGCAATGATAGGAATTGACGTGGCTTTAGCAATCGTTCGCAGCGCTTCCCTGTTCGGCCCCTGCAGAGTACCATCTCGCTTGATATCAGTATAAATAACTGCGGCCGCCCCCCGTTGGGCCATATCTTGAGCCAGCGCGATGGCTTCTATTTCAGAAGTTTCTAGCCAGCCGCGAGTCGCCACTTTGCCCTCGCGGGCATCGATCCCCAC
This sequence comes from Cyanobacteria bacterium P01_C01_bin.70, assembly GCA_039026015.1. GTDB lineage: Bacteria > Cyanobacteriota > Cyanobacteriia > Phormidesmidales > Phormidesmidaceae > Halomicronema. Next base: position 25,493 of record JBCCNE010000006.1, read on the forward strand.
AATAATTTGTCCAGGGAATTCAGCACTCAGGGTGCTGACCAAATCAGGATTTTCTACCGCTGCTGTGCCGAGAATGGCGTAGCGCACTCCAACTTTAAAGAGTGCCGCCACGCGATCGCGATCGCGCAGGCCACCACCCACCTCAATTGGAATATTGACGGCTGCAGCGATCGCCTCAATCGCTTGACTATTTTCGGGTTTGCCTGACTTGGCACCATCCAAGTCAACTAGATGCAAACGGGTGGCTCCTTCACCGGCCCAGCGACGGGCAACCTCGACCGGATTGTCGTCAAACACCTGAGATTGCTCATAGTCGCCTTGATAAAGGCGCACGCAGCGGCCTTCCAGCAAATCGATAGCAGGGATAACTTCCATAGGGCATCAGTTTCAGCAGAAGCCCTATTGTATCGGTTGGACTGCCTTCAGAGTCGAGGTGAGGACAATTGAGTTTTGAGTTCTGAATCAACTCAAAATTGCAGACTCAAACCGTTCTCAGTTCTGCCGTCCGACCGCCGACTGCCAAATTCACAGAGCCCATCATCAAGATTGCCAATCCGCTTCATCGCCGGCAGTTGTCGCAGTGACCACAGTGCCAAGGCTGCTGTCCCGAATGGCGGAATCCAAACTGGCGAATGATGGTTTGCCAACGGCATTCACGACTATGTAGAAATCGCGTCATTGTTTGGTTAGAGGTTGGACAAGCTGTGGGTGTGCCGGATTGAGGAGCGATCAGCCGATAATGAAAGGGATCAAGCCATTGCAAGCGGCCTTGACTATGCAGTAAAGAAAGAGCCATTGCCCCATCTTTAAATTGCTGCTGCACTGCTTCAAAGCTGCCCTCAGTCGGAATTTGTTGGCTGAGTTGCAGCGCCCGTTGCTGAGTCTTTTGAACTTGATGCTGGAAGAACTGCGATCGCTGTTTGTCCGTCGGATCTAACCATCCTGTTCGCTCACTAACGAGAGATAGGGCCTGGGCTGGTTGGCCATCGCGTCCAGCCCGACCAATCTCTTGCACATACTCTGTTATCAGCGTTGGCACATGATAGTGCAAGACCCATCTGAGATCGGGCTTATTTATCCCCATACCAAAGGCATTGGTGGCCACCACAATTTGCACCTGATTTTTTATCCAGGCATGCTCACGCTGGCGGCGCTCGCTGGCCATCAGCCCCGCATGGTATCCCACCGCTCGATAGCCCTGCTGCCGCAGCCAAATCGCTAGGCCTTCACTATCGCGGCGAGTGCGCACATAAACGAGTCCGGTTTGCTGCCGGTGCTGCTGCATAAAGGCCAAGAGGCGCTGCTTTCGCCTTCGGGGCGTCCATACCGTTTGCACGGATAGCTTGAGGTTTGACCGATAGGGACTGATAGTAATGACTTGGGGCGATCGCAGCTGCAAGACCGTGCAAACAGTTTTTTGCGCTTGGGGATCAGCCGTTGCCGTAAAGGCCGCAATAGGAATTGGCGGCTGATTGACTTTGCTAGCCTGTAATGCCTGACGCGCCACCCCTAGCCGACGATAAGCGGGACGAAAAGTGTCACCCCACTGCACCAAACAGTGCGCTTCATCTAGCACCAGCCCGTTGATCACCAAATGGGGATGGGTGAGGCGTTCCCAAATCGGTTTATTTAGAAGCGTTTCAGGCGATAGGTACAACAACCGGAGACGCTGCTGCTCTAGCAGCTTAAGCACACGATGCTGCTCTCGTTTGGGCAGTTCGCTGTGCAGAGTGGCCGCGGGCAAGCGGCGATCGCGCAGCTCCCCAACTTGATTTTCCATGAGCGCCACTAGTGGTGAGACCACTAGAGTCAACCCCGTCTGCAGCAGCGCTGGCAGTTGAAAGCACAGAGATTTGCCACCCCCCGTAGGCATGATAATCAGTGCATCTTGATGCTGGAGCAGGGCTCGAATAACCGTATCTTGCGGCGGTCGAAAATTGGCATAGCCCCAAATTTCTTGCAGCCGAGTTCGCGCGATCGCCAAGTCAGACCGTGGTGATAGAGTCATCAATAACGGCCCTCTTAATGCACCCTTAACAACGTGCCCAAAATAAATGACCAGGACTACGTGAGCTGCATCATCAAAGCAGGCGCTAAAATCTAGCCGCCTCAGCCCCATATTGCAAAGCACTTTTTATTTAGGTAAGAAATGGTTGATGCCCGCAGCAGCGAGTCCTCAGAGCAACTTTTTGTCTAGCGCTCCCCTCAGCTTGAGTGCACTGAGCGTAAGATAACGGCAAAGATCATTGCAAGCCCAGGAGGAAAGTGTGTCAGGAACATTTGACGACACTCAGGAACTGGTCAAGCTGGTAGATCAGCTGATGATGTCTAGAAAAATTACTCAGCAGCAATATCGAAATTTATCTCAACTAGTGCTGGCAGACGGCAGCATTGACGATCGCGAGCGCCAGCAAATCAACCGCCTGTTTGACGCGATTCAAGGGGGACGGATTAAGGTGTTGGATTAGTGAAAAGAGTGCGGAGTGCAGAGAACAAGGAACATAGGGCCTTGCCCGCGACGGCAGAGCGCAGAAAGAACTCAGCTACCCTTACCCTACTCATCCCCAGCCGCACAGTCACCCAGCCAGCCTCACACTCTCAGCTCATCTTACGATGTGTGCAAGGGTCTAAAAACGGGTTGTACGTTTGTCAATCATGTCGGCCAGCAGGGCGAAGATAGTGATCTGAATTGCTGTGACAAACATCAGCAGCGTTGTATCGGTGATGTCTTGCAAAATGAA
>JBCCNE010000007.1:0-27291 GCA_039026015.1 Cyanobacteria bacterium P01_C01_bin.70
GTCAACCGTCTGAGAAGCCGAACTGGTGTGCAACGTACCGAAGACTAAGTGGCCCGTTTCCGCTGCTGAGATGGCCAGCGAAATCGTTTCCAAATCTCGCATCTCACCCACCAGAATGACGTCTGGATCTTCACGCAGAGCTGCCCTTAGAGCATTCGCAAAACTCTTCGTATCTTCCCCGACTTGTCGCTGGTGAATCAAGCTTTTGAGCGGTTCGTAAACAAATTCAATCGGATCTTCAACCGTTAAAATATGCTCTGGGCGGGTCAAATTAATCTCGTTAATCATTGACGCCAATGTGGTGGACTTGCCTGAGCCCGTCGGCCCCGTGACCAAGATTAAGCCTCGAGGCTTTTCGGATAGCTCCCGCACGATAGGGGGCAAGCCCAGCAAGTCCATACTCGGAATCTTGGAGCTTAATGCCCGTAAACAAGCGGCATACGTACCTCGGTCTTTATAAACATTGACTCGAAATCGTGCCAGTCCCTTAACGCCGTAAGAGCAGTCCAGTTCCCAATTTTGCTCAAGCGCCTTGCGTTGGCTATTGTTCAACATGCTGAAGATGAGCCGCTGACAAGCTTCTGGAGTCATGGGCTCGTGCTCAGTCGGCGTCAGTTTGCCGCTAATGCGGATATAGGGGGGCAACCCAGCGGAGAGATGAAGGTCTGACCCGCCTCGCTCGATCACCTCTTCCATCAGGTCTTCAATCATTAATTCCATCGCATCACCTCATGTTGATCGTCGTTTTAGTCAAAAGGGGGAACAAGCCTCGGTTTAGACTTGCTCAAGCTAGCCGTTCACACTAAGACTTAAAGCGTGGCATCAGACAATAGGGGCAATCGAGCCAATCTTGCTGTAGCTCAGCTTGACAAGACTCACACGTGAGAGAACTCTTCCGTCGGGCTTTGAGTTCAGCCTCTAGGCCCGTGTCGGTGAACGTCACCCGTTCCACCTCATCAAGGGTGGTATATCCCTGTCGAACCAGGTTAAGACTGTATGCCAGCAGAGTCTTCATGCCTTCATCGACTGCGGCTTCTTTGATTTGCTCAGTGGGCACGCCTTCCGAAACGAGTTTTTGCAGAGTCTCAGTCATTTGCATGACCTCATATACCCCGACTCGTCCCTTGTAGCCTACACCTTGGCACTTTTCGCAGAAAGTGCCAGCAGATTTCGCCTCATTGATTTGGTCAACGGACAAAACGTTGGCTTTATAAATAGTCAGCTCTGAATCTCCGGCTGCCGTCAAGCCAAACCTGGCCAGTTCTTCCGCGCTGGGAGTGTAAGGAATGCAGCACTCGGAGCAGACTCGGCGCATCAGTCGCTGGGCCAAAACCCCTACCAGTGAGCTAGAAATCTGAAAGCCTTCCATGCCCATTTCTTCTAGACGAGCGATGGCTCCAGCCGCGTCGTTGGTATGCAAGGTTGTCAGTACTAAGTGTCCGGTCAGAGCCGCTTCAATCGCTGTCTTAGCTGTTTCAGGGTCACGGGTCTCACCCACCAGAATGACGTCTGGGTCTTGTCGCAAAAATGCTCGCAAAATCGACGCAAAATTCATCCCTTTTTCGCGAATCACTTGCACCTGCGTGATCCCCGCTAAGGCATATTCAATTGGGTCTTCAGCAGTACTAATGTTAATCCCAGGATCATTCCGCTCAGACAGCAAAGAATATAGCGTGGTGGTTTTACCAGAGCCCGTCGGCCCCGTCACCAAAATCAGGCCATAGGGACGCGAGGCCATTTCCCTGACCTTCTCAAGGGATTCTTCATCGGTAATCAGCTTATCAATGCCTAACTGAGTCGAGGAATTGTCCAGAATTCGCAGTACCACCTTCTCGCCGTAACGGCTTGGCAGCGTACTCACCCGGAAGTCAATTTTGCGTCCCTGAAACATCCGGCGAATACGCCCGTCCTGGGGCATCCGGCGTTCAGCAATGTCTAGCTCCGCGATGATCTTGAAGCGAGCGGTGACGGCTGGAATAATTTTTTTCGGGAATTTGGGAAAAGCTTCTCGCAGGACGCCATCTTTGCGAAAGCGGACACGCAGAAACTCTTCCTGCGGTTCAATATGAATATCTGAGACGCCATCTTGCAAAGCCTTGACGAGAATTTTGTTAGCCAGGGCAATCACAGGAGCGGCACCGGCATCTTGCAGAGCCTCGTTGAGATCGGCTTCCTCTTCGTTAACGTCTTCTAGCGCCGATGCATCAAAATCGAGATCTTCTAAATCAGACTGAACGTCTACCGCCTGCTCCATGTCCCGCTGTTTCTCACGGGCCACTTTTTCGTCTAAATATCCCGAAATCAAACGCTGGTAATCTTCAACAGTAATTACCATCCGCCGCAGCCGTAGCCCTTGAGGGCGCAAAATCCGGTTGAGGTCATCTTGGGCTTCCAGGTTCTCTGGATCAACCATTGCCACCAGCACCGACGGATCATCGCCGTCTTCTTTGGATAAAGGCACTAGCTGATGGCGGCGGCAGATATCTACTGGTATCAGGCTGTCGATGAACTGACCAATCTGATTAGACGACAAAGCATCAAGTTCTGGATCAACAGATTCAATGCCGTAGAGAATTTTGAGTTCGAATAGCTGCTGCCTTTTGTACTGACGAATTAGCTCCGGTGAAAGTTGTTGACCGGTTAAAGATTCTAAAACATCGGTTAGCGATCGCCCGGAGCGACGGCTTTCCGCTAAAGCCTGCTGCATCTGTTCCCCATCGACCAGGCCCGATTGAATCAGTTTGTTGCCGAAGGGAGAGAAGCTGCGTTGTAAGACAAGAGCGCGGCGCTGCGAAGAATTCGTCATAGCGGATGCAAAAAGTCTAGAAGGTGAGTATGTCAGCAGTGCTGACAAGGTTATGGCAAGATGCACGGGCCTATTGTGCCCGCGATCGCTGGCGATGGGATCATGTCAGCGATCGCGAGTTGAATAAGCAACAATCAGGCTTAGAGCTAACTGATGACGTCTGATGGTCATACTTTAATGAAAATGATGATAGCTCTGTCGTCAACCGTCTGGTCTTTGACGGTAAATCGTCAGAAGACATTGAAACACTAGCAAACCTTGATATGAGCGGGCCAATAAGTAGGCCGCTAAACCGATTTAGCCATTGCCAGCGAGGGAAAGTGCCAAGACCTACGCTGAGTTTACAAAACTTTAATTTATGTCCGTGGATTTGTTAATGGATAAGGGATTTAGGGATGTCAGAAGCGCTTTACGAGCTGTTTTGGGGAGGCTCTGGACAGCTCTTATGGATGGCATCTCAGTTTGATCGTTTTGGGGTTGCAACCGGCTCAATTGCAGGCACAATCTCGCATTATAAGCACTGGGAAAGCTGGCAAATTAGGTTTGGAATTGCAGTTCCGTTGCCCTCTGTGAGGCTGATTTCGGTAGTGATTTTAGTCCAAATACCATGGACTTTAGTATTCTAGGTGCTCAAATGCGATAGCTAAAACTAAGTGTCTTCGTCAATGTGGGATAACAGAAATCTTGCAGTTGCGCGCTTATGTTAAGCGTTAGGGAATAATAGACATTAGGATTAATCGTCTATTAGCACTATAAATTGATAGGCCGACATTCAGTTTTGGTTGATTGAAGGACGCACTGAGACGCCTGCTTGGGCCATTGAGAGTGCACTACGCTGTTTAGGATTTTTAGGTTGTAAGCAACATGGTTGACGAATCTCGTTCCACCGAAACCTCCCAAGAGAACCTCAACGAAGCTGAGGAAAAGCCCGTGAATGAGATTGAGGAACTCCGCGTAGAGGACGCTGCTGTGGAGATTGACGTTGATAACGCTCTGGCCGCAGAGGCCCTCGACAAATTAGCGGAAGAAAACGAAGGGGCAGTTGCCACTCCACCGGGCGATGACGCACCAGCGGATTGGGCCAGTCAGATTACCTCACTTAAAGCACAGTTGGAAGAACGCACAGGGCAGTATATGCGCATTGCGGCTGACTTTGAAAACTATCGTCGCCGCAACAGCAAAGAGCGGGAGGACCAGGAAGTTCAGATCAAGCGCAACACGATTACTGAACTACTGCCGGTTATTGATAACTTTGAGCGCGCTCGGGCTCAGATTAAGCCACAAACTGAGCCCGAGATGACGATCCATAAAAGCTATCAGAGCGTTTATAAGCAGCTAGTAGATTGCTTGAAGCGGCTCGGCGTTTCGGCCATGAGAGCAGAAGGTCAAGAGTTTGACCCGAACTTGCACGAGGCGGTGATGCGTGAACCCACTGACCAGCATCCTGAAGGTACCGTGATGGAAGAACTCGTTCGCGGCTACATGATCGGCGAGCGCGTGCTCCGACACGCCATGGTTAAAGTCGCTGCGGCTCCGGAACCAGAGACTGAAAGCGCTGCAGATTCATAGGGCTAGGGTGCGGAAAGTCTTACGGCTAATGGTCTGATTAGCCAAGCTGATGTGCCACTGGCTTGTGGGGTGATGGATAAACGCTGCGAGCGTTGGTGATGTCAGAATTTCCACACTTTGATTACATCGCGGTAAGAAGTTGCTCAAATTCCTGCTCAGCAAACATCTTAGGGATCTTTGCTAAGGCGCCCTTTGTGAATCGGCTCTGAGAGGGCTTCATCATCGTCATTACTAAGCTTTGCTGAGGTAAAAATCGCGTTGGTGGAATGCTGCAGCTTTGACATTTGAATGCTGATTGCTTGAGCGTCAGGATTTCTACACATTCCAAAATTGGCCGAAATAGGGCCTTCATATAGAGATATTTGGAAAAAAATTGCAATGGGTTAAAAACTAGGGGGGCATGTTGGGAATGCTGAACAGTAGGAGCAGATTTAAGGAATCTTCTAGGTCAACTAGGTATTTCTTCATAAGTGAGCTAACGTTAAATTGCGTAAGCGCTCCTGTGCATTCATCCGAATCGTGAGAAGCTGCGAGTTATGGGAAAAGTAATCGGAATCGACCTCGGAACGACTAATAGCTGTGTTGCCGTACTGGAAGGTGGTCAGCCGATTGTGATTACCAACATCGAAGGGGGTAGAACCACTCCGAGCATTGTTGGTTTTGGCAAAAGCGGAGAGCGTTTGGTTGGTCAGCTAGCCAAGCGACAAGCAGTGACCAATGCCGAAAACACGGTTTACAGTATCAAGCGCTTTATCGGACGTCGATGGGAAGATACTGAAGCTGAGCGATCTCGCGTTCCCTACGTTTGCGTATCAGGGCGCGACAATACTGTAGACGTGGAAGTGCGCGGCACCCACTACACCCCGCAAGAAATTTCCGCCATGATTCTTCAGAAGCTCAAGCAAGATGCAGAAGCTTATCTCGGAGAAGAGGTTACCCAAGCCGTGATTACCGTACCGGCCTACTTCACTGACGCCCAAAGACAGGCCACCAAAGATGCCGGCACGATTGCTGGCCTAGAGGTTTTGCGGATTATTAATGAGCCCACTGCAGCAGCCCTAGCCTATGGGCTCGACAAGCAAGAGCAAGAGCAAACCATACTCGTGTTTGACTTAGGTGGCGGCACGTTTGACGTGTCCGTCCTGCAGCTGGGCGATGGTGTTTTTGAAGTCAAAGCCACGTCGGGAAACAACCATCTTGGTGGTGATGACTTCGATAACTGTATTGCTGAGTGGATGATTGCAGCCTTTGATGAGCAGGAAGGCATCAATTTAGCAGCTGATCGCATGGCGCTGCAGCGGATTCGAGAAGCGGCCGAAAAAGCCAAAATCGAACTGTCTTCTATGCAGAGCACGTCTATCAACCTGCCGTTTATTACTGCCGACGAGACCGGTCCTAAGCATTTAGAGATGGGCCTGAGCCGCCCTCAGTTCGAACAGCAGGCAAAAGCGTTGATCGAAGGCACCCTTGAACCGGTGAAGCAGGCCATCAAAGATGCTGATCTCTCCCCCGAAGACATCGACAAGATCTTGCTAGTCGGCGGTTCGACTCGTATTCCTTCGGTGCAGTCTGCTATTTCAGAGTTCTTCGGCGGTAAAACGCCTGATCGATCAGTGAATCCCGACGAGGCTGTGGCCTTGGGCGCTTCGATTCAGGCTGGGGTATTGGGTGGGGAAGTCAAAGACCTGCTGCTGCTGGACGTGACGCCTCTATCCCTGGGTATTGAAACTTTGGGCGAAGTCTTTACCAAAGTCATTGAGCGCAACACCACGATTCCAACCAGTAAGACTCAAGTCTTTTCCACGGCTACCGACGGTCAGACGTCGGTCGAAGTTCATGCCCTGCAAGGTGAGCGAGCTATGGCTAAAGATAATAAGAGCTTGGGCAAGTTTCAGCTGACGGGTATTCCCCCAGCGCCTCGAGGGGTGCCGCAAATCGAAGTCTCCTTTGAGATTGATGCCGACGGAATTTTACAGGTGGCGGCTCGTGATAAAGGAACTGGACGGGCACAAAGCATTCGGATCACTAACACGGGTAGCTTGAGTCAAGGCGAAATTGAAAAAATGCGTCTTGATGCTGAAAACTTTGCTGATGAGGATGAACGGCGGCGTCAACTGGCTGATTTGATTAATCAAGCCGACAACATTTTCTACAGCTATGAAGCGACCATGCGCGACAATGGCGAGCTCATGGATCCGGCATTGAAAGCAGCAGTCGAGGAAAAAGCTGCTGACTTGCGGGCAGCCATGCAGGATAAGTCAATTACGCCTGAAGATTTGCGTCTGGCTATGGATGCCTTGCAGCAGACTTTGTTCAGCATTGGAGCCACGCTGTATCAGCAAACAGAGCAGAATGATAGTGTTGACTTTAATGTTGAAGTTTCGCCTGAAGCTCCCGACGAAACGATCGCACAGCCAATTGATGAACCAGCCGCTCCAGTGGCAGATGATAGTATCGATCTAGATGCAACAATTACTGCCGATTACGAAGCGATCGACTAGCGCTATCAGCCCGTTCGGGCGGGTTGGGCTTTCCGCCCCCGCCATCGCCTGCAGAATAAGTTACTGTATCGTAATGTTGATTCAGCATTAACCATAGACGCTCATGGCCCGTGATTACTATGAAGTGCTTGGCGTTGCTCGCGGCGCCGACCAGGAAGAAATAAAACGAGCCTACCGTCGACTTGCTCGCAAGTATCATCCCGACGTTAATAAGGACGACGGGGCTGAGGAACTCTTTAAAGAAGTCAATCGGGCCTACGAAATTCTTTCTGAGCCAGAAGTGCGTGCTCGCTACGATCGCTTTGGTGAGGCCGGCGTTGGCGGTGCAGCCAGTGGGGCCGGAGGATTTCAAGACTTCGGCGACATGGGTGGGTTTGCCGACATCTTTGAAAGCTTCTTCGGCGGTTTTGGTGGCACGACTGCAGGATCTGCTCGTCGTCGAGGTCCCACTCGGGGAGACGACTTACGCCTTGATCTGAAGCTGAGCTTCAAGGACGCCATCTTTGGGGGTGAAAAAGAAATTAAGATCGGTCATTTGGAGATCTGCGATACCTGTAATGGTTCAGGCGCCAAGCCCGGTACGCGCCCTGTCACCTGCAGCACTTGTGGCGGCACCGGCCAAGTGCGCCGCACCACTCGGACTCCCTTTGGCAGCTTTGCTCAAGTCTCCGCTTGCCCCACCTGTAACGGTACGGGTGAGATGGTTGAAGAGCGCTGTGATACGTGTAGTGGGAGCGGTCAGCGACAAGAGAGTAAAAAGCTCAAAATCACCATCCCTGCTGGGGTAGATAATGGTACCCGTTTGCGGGTTTCTGGTGAAGGCGATGCGGGTCAAAAAGGCGGTACCGCTGGAGATTTGTACGTTTATTTATTTGTTGAAGAGAATGAGCAGTTCCGGCGGGACGGCATCAACATTTTGGCAGACTTGAAAATCACCTATTTGCAGGCGATTCTTGGAGCGAAAATTGAAGCTGAAACAGTAGATGGCAAAGTTGATCTGGCGATTCCAGCTGGTACGCAACCGAATACCGTGTTGCGGTTAGAAAATCGCGGCGTGCCAAAGCTAGGTAATCCGGTCAGCCGCGGAGATCACCTAATCACCATACAGGTGCAGATCCCGAACAAGCTTAGTTCCGAAGAGCGCGAGCTGGTGGAAAAACTGGCGGAAATGCGAGGCGATCGCGTCAGTAAGGGCGGCGGTATTGAGGGATTTTTAGGGGGCTTGTTTCGGGGATGAGTAATGCCGCTTCCAATGCCAGCGATGCCGCTGCCGCAGCAACTCCCGATGATGTTCTCGATTTGCGGGGCACTCCTTGTCCGATCAATTTTGTGCGCACTAAATTGAAGCTCCAACAAATGTCTGAAGGTACTCTGTTGGAAGTTTGGATTGATGCGGGAGAGCCTGTAGCCCAAGTCCCGGATAGTCTGCGAATGGACGGCTATGCCATTGAGCAGCTTACCGAAAAAGACCGTTACTATGCCCTACAGGTTCGTAATGCTCGGTCATGACGCTTGTATGACAACTTCTGTCAGTGCCGCTCATCTTCTAAAGACAAACGCCCTGTGGGGCACGGTGATTGCCGTGCAGGCCAACTTTTATTCAGTTCGTTTAGCGCCGCTTCCCGGTGGGGCTGAGCTACCGGCTGGGAACCTGCTCTGTACTCGCCGAGGCCGACTTAAAAAAGTGGGGCAGCAGGTTATGGTGGGCGATCGCGTACAGATCGAGGAGCCCGACTGGGAAGGTCAGCGGGGCGCGATCATCCACGTATCGCCTCGGCGCACCCAGCTTGATCGCCCGCCCGTGGCTAACGCCGATCAGATTTTGCTGGTGTTTGCGATCGCTGAGCCTGACCTCGACCCGCATCAGCTCACCCGCTTTTTAGTTAAAGCTGAACTCACTGGCCTAAAGATTAGTTTATGCCTCAATAAATGCGACTTGGTCGACGCCGATACCCAGCTCGCTTGGCAGCAGCGGCTCACGGATTGGGGGTATCGGCCTCAGCCCATCAGCGTGCAACAAAAGCAAGGTCTAGTCGTCTTAACAGATGCGTTACGTGACCGTATCACCGTTGTCTCTGGGCCCTCTGGCGTGGGAAAATCCAGCCTAATTAATACGCTGATTCCAGCGGCGCAGCTGCGGGTTAGCGCCGTCTCTGGCAAACTGGGGCGAGGGCGCCACACAACTCGCCATGTGGAGCTGTTTGAGCTGCCCCAAAGCGGTCTACTGGCAGATACGCCAGGCTTTAACCAGCCCGATATTGCCTGTTCACCTGCCGATCTAGGCTCCTGCTTTCCAGAAATTAGAAAACGCTTGCAGCAGCAGCGCTGTCAATTTGCCGACTGCCTGCATCGGGGTGAGCCAGGCTGTGTTATTTCCGACAGTTGGGAGCGCTACGACAACTATCGACAACTGCTGGCGGAATGTGAAGCTCAAGTCCAGGTCCAGAAGGACTCGACGACACCGGATGCTGCCTTTAAGGTCAAAGTGACGGACGCTGGCCAAGTGCAAGAAGAGCCGCGTCTACAACCTAAAAAATACCGTCGAGTTTCCCGGCGCAGTCGTAAGCAGTCATTGGAAGATTTGCGTTATGAGATTAGTGAAAAGCTCAGCGATTTAGACGCGGTGGAAGACAGCGACTCTTGGTCTGGCCTGTAGTCGGATCGCCGCTGCGGGCATCATCTATCTGGTTCTGCGTTGTGTGTCCCCCATAATTGCTTGATTTATGAAACATCAACTTAGAGCATTCCGGCTAATTGCTTGTCCAAACTTGAAAGGGGGTTATCAAGCCTTCAAGGAAAGAACCCGCATGATAGGACTAAGTTCAAGATGTTTTTTAAGATGGAATTCTCTTAGGGCATGGGTCCTGATTGTCGCGATCGCCCTGACTGCTTGTCAAAGCAATGCGACGCCTGCCGAAACTTTCACTTCTGAAGCGGGAGAGTTTTCAATTGCTACTCCAGCACCATTAGAGCAGACTCAGCAGTCGGTAGAGACGCCGGTTGGGCCAGTTGAGATTTACACTTTTACGGCTGAAGCAGACGAAACTGCCTATGTTGTAGCCTACTCTGACTATCCCCTAGAAATGGTGAGAGAGATTGATCCCCAAGAACTGCTAGATAGTAGCCGAGATGGGGCAGTGGCCAATCTCGGCGGCACTTTGGAGACTGAAGAAGCAATTGACTTGGACGGCAATCCGGGGCGATCGCTAGTCATCAGTACTGAGGCTAACCAAGCCCAACCAGCGACCATTAATTCCCGCATTTACCTGGTAGACAATCGACTCTATCAAATTTTGGTAGTCACTCCCGAAGGCACGGACGCGACCGAGAGTTCAGCCGCTTTTTTGGACTCTTTTAACTTGGAATAAGGCGGGGCAACTGCTTATCCAGAGGTGCCTATCGTGGGCTTCAGCCGCTACGGCTCATCTTCATCGGCCTGATTGCTAATGCGAGGGTTGTTGGGCAAGGGCGGCGGTGTGGGACGGGGTGTTGAAAGCATATCCAAACTGTCAGCGAAATCGCCTGGAATGTCTTCCAAACTGTCAGCGAAATCGCCTGGAATGTCTTCCAGGGTTTCCAGCATCTCAAGTGATAAATCATCGAAGCTATCATCTAAGGCTGCCTCATCCGAGACAATCGCCGTCGTTGACTGTACTGCCGTAGTCTCCAATGACTCATCCACCGTGCCTGAAACTTGACTGGCGGCGTCTGGCGTCAGGGGACGCATGGATACTGTTGGATCATCGCCAAACAGGGCGGCCATCGGATCGGCTACATCGGCGGTCTCGGCAGTTTCTTCAGTGGCCGGAATATCAGAGTCGCCGGCCAGAATCGCCTGCACTTCTGGGGGAATGGGCACCGGCTCCGACAAGGGGGCTGCGGGATCAGCGGCATCGGGCTCTGACGGCAGCGATGCAACGGCTGTCAAGATGTCATCGGGCACGGCGCTCTCCAACGTATCTGATAACGGCTCGCTGGATTCAATGGGGGTGGCCGGAGGGAAGTCAGTGGAGTCGTTGGAGGGCTCCGGTGACATGGGGTCAAAGGGGGGCATATCGGCGATCGCCGCTAGCAAATCGTCTGACAACTCCGCGTCTGGATTTGGTTCCGGCTCCGGAGATCGCAAGCCCATCAGTTTCACTGGATTCGTCGGCAGATCGGGAGCCGCCGCCTCAGTTGTGGGGGCAGCTTCCTCGGCGGCAGAAAAGATGGATGGGTCGGGTTCAGGTTCAGGCGTAATTTCTATCCTGGGGCCAGGCGGCGGCGCGGGCTCCGGTGATAGTGGCGGGTCACCGTCAAAAGCGTCTGCGGAAACGGGTGATCGTCTGTCAGCCCCATCCGTCGCTGGCGTCCCTAGCTCAATGGGAATTTCTTCGTTGATGCCGCCTAGGGATGCCGCTTTATCAAAACCGTTACGGGCCTCGGCATCACGCCCCATTTTTTGCAGGGCGCGGCCTTTCCCCTGCCAAGCGGCCGCCAAGTTGGGATTGAGTTCAATCGCTTTGTCAAATGAGAAGAGTGCTTCATCAAGCTGCTCTGTCTGGACTAACACATTGCCTTTGCCAATCCAAGCTGCGGCATCTTCAGCGTTCATTTCCAAGGCTCGGTTTAAACTTTGCAAGGCTTCTTCCGGGCGGCCCAGGTTGGCCAGAGCCGTGCCGCGACGGGCCAGTCCACGAGCAATCACGGCTCCCGCCCCGATCAACGCGGTGCCGGTCGTGAGGGCCTTTAACCGCTCAATATCGGCCATTTCAATCGCCTTATTGAAGTGGTCTAACGCCGCCTGATAGCGACCATCATTTCCCAAGCTGACGCCTTCGGCCAGGGTTTGCTTAGCCTTGGCCAGGGACTTGTCGAGAGAGTCCGCCGCTTCGTCAGCCGTCAGACCTGCTATGGACTCACGAGGCCGTTCAGCGATCGCCTCATCTGGATCATCAAAGTCCTCGGTCCCAAAGTCTTCGGTCCCAAAGTCCTCAGTATCAAAGTCCTCAGTATCAAAGTCTTCGGCGGTATCGGTCGCAGCCCAGTCTGCCGCCTCATCAGCAGTCTCTTCCGGCAGCAGCCCGGCGATATCTTCTTCTGCCGGCAGGTCGGCTTCTTCTTGGCGCAAGCTGCGGAGCAAATTCAATAGCAGAATGGCAAGCACCGCCATCGGCAGCAGCCACAAAACCCGAGGCGGCAGTTCCTGAATGCGGTTCCAAAAGGCCTGTAACTCAGAAGGTAGTTCCTCTCCGATTGCGTCGGCAGAGGGTGTCTCAGACTCGGGTATAGGAATGATTTCGCCTGTGCTGTCCCGCAGTTGGGGGGCGTCGCCGGCACTTACGACCAGTTGCTGACCGTCCGGTGTAAACACTAAATCATCAATGGGGGCGTCAACATCAGTACGCGGTGGCCCAACGGGTTCGCCCATACCGGATAAATACTGCAGGGCACCGGTATCATCGCCGACGGCGACACTGGTGCCATCGGGGTTAGTCGCGATGGCATTCACGGGCCCTGATCCCGACAGCGGCTCACCCACAGGCGCTCCGCTGGCATCCCACTGCCGCACTGTGCCATCAGCCCCACCGGAAAAGAAACTGCCGTCAGGCTTAATCGACAGCGCCTGTACACTACCCTGGTGTCCAGTGAGGGGGTCTCCCTGCGGCGTCCCGTCAGCAACGTTCCAGCGGCGAATGGAGCCATCCTCGGACGCGGTGATCAAGGTTGAACCATCGGGGCTGAGAGCCATCTCGCGCACCGCTCCAGTGTGGCCGGTGATGGGTTCTGCGACTGGATTACCGGTATTGTCCCAGCGCTGTAGGGTCCCATCGTCGCTGGCGCTGATAAAGCTGCCGTCGGGCTGAGTGGTCAGACTCGTGACCGGACCATTCCCCGAGTTGATGGGCTCGCCAACGGGGGTGCCTATTGCGTCCCAAAAGCGCAGGGTGCCGTCGGCACCGCCGCTAATTAAGCGTTGCCCCCCGTTACTGAAAGCCAGCGCTGTGACGGGACCAGTGTGGGCGGGCACCGGAGTCCCCGCAGAGGCGCCGTTAGCCTGCCAAAAGTTGAGGTTGCCTTGGCGATCGCCCGTCACAAAACCGGCCCCGCTGGGCCGCATTGCCGACACGCTATCCGGCAGGTCAGCCACGGCGACGTCGGCAGCTTCTGCCGCTTTGGCCTCAGCCACAGCCGCTTGCCCTTCGGCGTTGGTGGCTAACGCTAAAAACGCTTCTACGGCGGGTGGTAGGGGCTCATCGTTGAGATAAATGTAGCTGCGAGGCTGAGAATAGGGATATTGGGGATTGTCGGGCAGGGTGTCGTGCATGGCAATCACCCGTACGTTGTCTTGACCGATGACTTGGCTAGCGATCGCATAGCCAATGCCGTTATCGCCCAGCGCTTCCACCACTGCTGCCGTGCTGTCAACGGTGACTGTCGTCACGTTATCGCCAGTGCTGAGGTCGCCGCCAAAAATTTCATAATCCCCGAGAGACGCGCGAGTGTCACTTTCGGCGGGGCGATCCACTAGTCGAATTGGCAAATCGGGGCCGCCCAGTTCACTCCAGTTCGCCACGGTTCCCCGGAAAATATTGACAAAGTCTTCTGCCTCCAACTGACCGGCAAAGGGATTGTTAGCCCCCACAATAATGGCAATTTTTTCACGGCTAATGGCAACGGCAGTCAGACCCTGAAGGCGCAGTTCATCACTCAAATTGCGGCCAATGGCAGCCAGGTTCGTGGTGCCCGCCAGGACATTTTGCAGGGCCGCTTCGGCAGGCTGCTCAACAACAGTGACCTCGGCGGTGGGATAGTCTTGCTGAAACGCCTGCACCAGCGATCGCGTGATGGTCGCCATGCTGGGGGAGCCCTCAATCGTCAAGCGAGCATCCTGGGGCAGCGGTTCACTAGGGGCTTCGAAGGAGGGCAACTCTTCCAGAGGCGGTGGCGTTTCGGCTGGCGTTGGCAGAGCCTCCGTTGCCGCCTCGGGATTATCAGGCGTCTCAGGGCTGTCTATCGCTTGTGTCAGCCAGCCGGAGCGCGCATTGGCTAGCGCTGGTGGAGCTAGACAGGTCGCCACCAACAGCAGCAATAATGAGCGATTCCGCACTTTGTCCATTTCCAAAACTCCTCGCCAGCGATTGACGGCTAGCCGGTATCGTGTCTCTCAGGTCAACTATTGACCAGAGTTTCCGATAAGGATACTAAGGATATAAGATTTCGAGTGCCCAAAGTTTGCAATCTTTCGTAGGTCAGGTCTGTCGGTGGTAGCGGTTAGGATGGCGCTGAGGGTATTCCAGCTAATAACTCGTCCAGAATTTAAGCAAGGGTCGATAAGCTGGCAAGGCAGAAGCCTAATTTTAGTGGCAGCAAGGCCGCATATTTTTTGATGACATAATTCTATTTGAGGGCGCAAACGTCTGGAGCACGAGCAGGATAAATTGAGGCCAGTGAGAAGTATGGGGCGCAATCGGATAGTCAAATGGATAGTCGCTGCCGGTCTGGCCTGGCTAGGCGCTGCCCGCAGCACGATCGCTGAAACTCCAGCTGTTCCTGAAACTGGTGAAACGGTCCCCTATTTGCGACCAGCGATGGTTTGCCCAGAAGACCTGGACGTGTTGACGGCCGGGCTGCTGCGCGACGTGCCCAGCTACGCCAATCGTCTTGCCCGACGAACCCTGGGCACAACTCCCGACGACACGGGATTTGCCACCGTCATTCTGGCCGGAAGAGCAGAACTGCAGCCCTTGCCGATTGAGGCTTTGTCGACTGCAGCGGTGCCCACTGCAGCCACGGAGCAGGTCTTTTTTACCACGCTTGAACGGCGCTACCTGGATACTGAAGCCATTGCATTAGAGCAGTATCACTGGCTATTTTTGGTGCGCGGGGAAGATGGCTGGCGGCTAACGCTGATGTTTTCGCGGACGGCTGCCGATGACAGCGACATCCGTCCCCCAACGCCGCCGCAGGAAAGCAGTGACGGCATTATCGGTCAAGCAATTCGACTTTGGCTGCGCGACTGTCGGGCGGGAGCACTATATCCCATTGAGGCCCCTCCTGCTGCAGAGATGGCGCGATAGAGGGTGTCGCGCTGCTGCGCTGGACGGCCGAGAGTGGCGATCGCTCCTCGCAGTTTCTCCACCGTCATGCAAGTTCCGCCCTGAGCACCGGCCATCGTGGTGATGTGCTCTTCCATCAGCGTGCCGCCGATATCGTTGCAGCCCCAGCGCAGAGCCGTGGTCGCCCCCTCTAGCCCTAACTTGACCCAACTCGGTTGGTGATGGGGAATCCAGTTGCCTAAATAAATTCGGGAGACGGCTGTGAGGTGTAGGATATCTGCCAGCACGGGCTGGTCACGTCCCACTCGCCGCCGCAGGAATTGCGGAGCGGTTTGCCCCACAAACGGCAGCAGGATGAATTCGGTGATCCGGGCGGGCAAAGCTTGCTCGCTCGCTCGCTGCTGGAGCTGTCGCAGCTTTTCTAAATGGACGATTTGCTGCGCCGACGTCTCAATATGACCACACAGCATGGTGCTTGTCGTGGGCAGCCCCAATTGGTGCGCCAGGCCGACAATTTCTAACCAGACATGACTGCTGATTTTCTCGGGACACAGCACCCGTCGCACGGTGTCGTCCAAAACTTCTGCCGCGGTGCCTGGCAGCGAGCCTACCCCCGCCGCCTTCAGGGAGAGAATTACCTCAGCGTAGCTCAGGCCATCTTCTCGCGCGATAAACTGCACCTCTTGGGGAGAAAACGCGTGGAGGTGCAGATCCGGCCAGGCGTCTTTGATGTTGCGAATCAGGCGCACATAGTATTGCAAACTGCTGCCGTCCACTTTGGCGGTCGGATTGAGCCCTCCCTGCATACAAATCTCAGTCGCGCCCTGGGCAACGGCTTCATTGGCTTTTTCGAGCATTGCTCCCCAGTCCAGCCAAAAAGCTCCGTCGGTCTCGGCATCTCGGCGAAAGGCGCAAAAGCTACAGTGCTGCTCACAAATGTTGGTGAAGTTGAGATTGCGATTGACCACATAAGTGACCGTGTTGCCGACTTGGCGGTACCGCAGCACATCTGCTGTCGCCTGGATTGCGGCGATCGCCTCGGGGGCTTGAGTTGACAGTAGCGCCAGTCCCTCAGCGGGCAGCAAATCTTGACCGGCCAGGGCACGTTCGAGAATATCGTCCAGCGAATGAGTCATATACAGCAGCGGCAGCAGCATCAGTTTTATGGGTATCTTCCATTGTGAAGGAGAAGCCCGATTTCGCGTCACTGGCGGCGATTATAGTTACGCTGCTGCCGAGCGAACGCCACGGTCAGCCTGATAGAACACAGTACAATCAGGCGAGGGGGTCGAGTTGTTGCTGACTATTGGAGCGAGCATTGAGCCGACGATGGCGGTTCGCAGGAATCTCTATCAAACGGTTGCCTCCTCTGCCCTTACAATGACATCAAGGTTGTTGCTGATTCACACTGTAAAGTAATGCTGAAATCGACCACTCGCCATGTTTTTATCTATGCCGCCGAAATCATTGATGACGAGCTGGTTCCCAGTGATTCAGTATTGACTTTAGATATTGACCCCGATAATGAGTTCATTTGGAGTGATGAAACGCTCCAGCAGGTGAACGCTGAGTTTGAGCGACTAGTGTCCGAGGCGGGGGACACAGAGTTGACCGATTATAATTTGCGACGTATCGGCTCCGATTTAGAAAATTTTATCAAGCAGCAGCTACAAGCGGGAGAAATCAGCTACAACCTGAAGAGCCGGGCCCTGAACTACAGCATGGGATTGCCGCGGGTAGTGTCAGAAGCTGATAAGTAGAGCCAGTGGGAGCATCACCAGCAGTCTATGACATAATCTTTAGACTTGATTTGAGTGGATAATGCCACCGCTAGTGTTTGATGACAAGGCGATCGCCGCGTATGCCTCCTTCGCAGTTGCCACCCGTGCATCGATATCTGTGGGCCCAAGGGGCGAATGCCTCGCCGCTGCCGTCGGGCAGCTATTTGGCTGAGCGATATCGGGTTGTCCGATATCCTCTACTGCAGGATACGCAGCCGCAGACCCCGCCTCCGCCCCTAGAAGAGGTGCCGCCTTTGGCTGCCCCTTACTTGGCTTTATCACCATTTTCCATTGCTATTCCGCGACCGTTTACTCAATTGGCGCATCCCCAAGATGGTGCACCACTGCTGCTGCTGGAAGAAGTGCCGCTGCGATCGCCCTCAGGCGGCCAGGTAGAACCGACTCTGTTGCCAACCTTAGCGGCTACTTGGCCCCAGGCCGGCCCGCTGCGTCAATTATCCTGGCTGTGGCGACTGGCCAAACTCTGGCAGCCCTGTCAGGACTATCAGGTAGCCCACTGCCTGCTGGATGAACAGCAAGTCCGGGTAGACGGTGAAGATATCCGCCTGTTGACGCTACAGGCAAGTGAATCGGCCCCGACCCTGGTTGACTTGGGCAAACACTGGCGGCATCTGATGGTGACGGCAGCCGCACCAATTCGAGACTATCTGGCACAGCTCACGGACCAGCTGATTGCCGGACAGGGGCATAGTCGAGGGCTGGTTCACTCATTGGTGCAGGCCATAGAGCAGCAATCCGTACAGCAGAGCATGCAAGTGCAGCTGGCGACCTACTCAGATCAGGGGCCGATGCGTAATCGCAATGAAGATGCCTGCTTTCCTCCCAGCGACACTGTACATACGGTGCTGTTGCCCGCCGCAACGGGCCAGCGACATCCCCCAGCGCCCTTGGTGGTGGTGTGTGATGGCGTTGGCGGTCATCAGGGTGGGGATGTCGCCTCCCAAAGTGCGATCGCCGAAGTTACCCGCCAGCTATCGCCTTTACTCGACCGCGATCGCGCCTCCCATCGAGAAGTGGTCACGGCGCTAAGACAAGCCATCCTTACTGCCAACCAGGTGATTAGTGAGCGTAACGACGCCGATCAGCGGCAAGCCCGCAATCGCATGGGCACTACCATTGTGATGGCGCTCGTTTATGGTGGTCGGCTCTATGTGGGTCATTTGGGCGACAGTCGCGCCTATCGCGTGCGAACTCACAGTTTTCGGCAGCTTACCCTCGACGATGATGTCGCTGCCCGAGAAATGCGATTGGGCTTGGGGCTTTATCAGGATGCCCTGCAGCATCCGGGATCTGGCGCCCTGGTGCAGGCGCTGGGAATGGCCAATGCTGGCCATCTGCATCCCACTATCAAGCTGTTTCCCATCGCCGATGACAGCCTGATCTTGCTCTGTTCAGACGGATTAAGCGACCACGATTTGCTGGAGCGACTGTGGTCAACTGAGCTATTGCCGACGTTATGGGGCGATCGCGATGTCGGGGGCACCGCTATGCGCCTAATCACTCTGGCCAATGAGTACAACGGCCATGACAACGTGACCGTCGGACTATTGCGTCTCAGTCCGCGTCCGGCAGCAACGATGGCGCCAGTACCGGCACAAGTGGCTGATTATCTGCTGGCCGATGTCGGCGATGCGGCTACCGGATCGCCGCTGCCGTCGATGCCCGCGACTACGGCTACCATGACCACCCAGTTGCCCTCGCCGCCGCGACGACGAGGGCAGGGCTTGCCGCTGGCTGTTGCCAGCATTTTAGTCGCCGGCATGGTCGGTATTGGCGGGGCGATTGGTTGGCAGTGGTGGCAGCAGCAGTCCGTGGCGACCGGCTCGGCTGATCCGGCTGAGCCCAATGGCGAAATTCTATCGCCGTCCGCGACCCCGCCCAGCACTCGCAATTCATCGTTGGATAACTTGTCTGTGGGCGATTATCTGCAAATCAGACAGCTTCCCGATCCGACAGCAGCGGCGACAGTCATTACTACGACCTCGCCACCAATCCCCTCTCCTGCGGATGCTGTGGACTTGCCCAAACGGTTGCTATCGGTGGGCAGCGTGATACAAATTAGCAGCCGTCAGCAAACCCCCGATGGTCAGCTCTGGGTGAGACTGCAGGTCTGTTCTGCTGCCTCACCGCCGCCCTCAGCTCCGGTTACCTCGACAGTGAATCCGACAGTCACGGAGAATCCAGCAGCTACGGAGAATAATGCGGGCAATCCCTCTCTGCCTTTGGCCTCACCGGGAGACCATGGCTGGTTACCCCAGACAGACATTTCAATTTTTGCCGAGCGATTACTTGACACATCTAGCACTCAACAGGGATTGTGTATTGATTAACTGATCTGAAAGTGCGTCTGACTTATCTGAGCTCACAGGAGATTTTCGGAAACCTTCAAGTACTGTACTGCGGTGCATTACGCTTTACTCTGGCGTAGCCTTAGCATTAGTCATGCCCCTTGAGCGATCGCTGGAAGGGCGATCAGTCATCCCGTAAGCAAGAAAATTTCCTGTCAATTCCCAGACTGCGCTTTCTACCTTGCCTCCGGTCAGTCTGGGCTATCTTCCACCCGTCCCTTTTGTTTTTGACCACAGCGATTGTCGATGTCAGAGCCTACTCGCCTGCGTATTGCCATCGAGCGCCTTGCCAATGCTGAGACCCCTCACTACGCGATTTGGGTGGTCGAAGCGCCCTATCCTGGTGGCTATGTTCACCACGATCGCCCCTGGACAACGGAGCTTAATCAACTCTGGCAAAGCTGGCTAGAACTGTTTTCTCTGCGTGGACTGCCGCCGGTGCCCCATGTGCCTACAACTTACGTCCCTCAAATGGTGATGCCAGAGCTGGTGAAGTCCCCTGGGGGTAGCGAACAAGGCTATTCGGGGCGGTTGATGCAGACCCTCGGCGTGAAGCTGTGGCAGTGGTTATTCGACGGTGCCATCAAAGGTAGCCTCGATCAGAGCCTAGGTATTGCGATGGGGCAAGGTAACCCCCTCTGTCTATGCCTCGATATTCGCGACCCCAACCTAATTGGTCTGCCCTGGGAAATTATGCAGCCCCAACCGGGTCGGCAGGCCATGTCGCTAAATGATCATATTCGCTTTAGCCGCACCACGAGTGACGTTGATCCACTGGCCGACATTAGCCTTGATCAAGATCTGAAGATTTTGCTGGTGTTGGGGGAACCGGACGTGCCGGGCGATCCCACCTCGGCTGACGTGCTACAGCTCGAAACCGAAGCCAATTTGCTCAAGCGGGTGCTCACTGGGGAAGGCACTTCTGGCCTCAGTCCTCGGATTGCTGTGCCGTGCCGGGTCGATGTGCTGGTACGACCCCGCGCTAGTGAGCTGCTCAAAACCTTGGATAAAGGCAGATATAACGTCTTTTTCTATGCTGGGCATGGCGTTCCTGCCCCAGATGGTGGCCTGATTTATTTACGGGCTGAGTCCACGTTGAACGGCACAGAACTGGCTCAGGTGCTGCTGCACAATCAGGTGAAGCTGGCGGTCTTCAATACCTGCTGGGGGGCGCGTCCGGACCAGCAACAGCAGCGCACCATTGCCCGCAGTAGCCTGGCGGAAGTGCTGCTGCATCACGGGGTGCCAGCAGTGATTGCGATGCGAGATGCGATCGCCGACGATGAAGCCTTGAGCTTTATCCAGGTATTTGCCCAGGCACTGGCGGAGCGCAATCCGGTAGACCGGGCGATGGCGATCGCTCGCCAGCATCTCCTCACCCTCTACAAGTTCAATCAGCCCGCCTGGACGCTTCCCGTTTTATATCGACATCCTGATTTTGATAGTCAGGTTTTATCTGATCAAGATGCTGACATTACTCGCCTGCCGGGAGACGCCTGCTCCAATAGCGCGATCGCGATTATTCGCGCCGTGGATGAACCCCATTTGGCTTGGTACCTTTATGGCGGTACGCTACACATTGGTCGCCGTCCCGAAAACGACGTCGTGATTCCTGAGCCCTGGGTCTCTGGCAACCACGGAGAAATCTTTTGTCGCCAGTCCAGCACTGCTCCCGCTGCGGGCGCCGGCTACTATCTGAAAGACGACTCTCGTTACGGCACTTTCTGTCAACAGGGGGAAGAATGGCAGCATATCCACCGTCAGGAAGTGAGCCTGCAATCAGGCACCCGCCTACGGTTTGGCAGTCCCCAAGGTCGCCTGATGGAATTTATTGTCGAAAATTGAGGGGAGCATCATTTATCGGTCAGACGGCTAAAACACGGCGATTCCAGCCCCCAGCTGATTTTTCGGAGCCGGGCGCGGCAAGGTCTGTTATTTAGAGCGCTTATTAATAATTTAATTAATCCTGCGACCTAGTGATCTCACTTAGAAATCGCCTTTTCTCTCGTAAATCGAACACTAGTCTTGACGCGCTACGGATGTTGAGCGCATCCTGGTTACCCATCAGGTCAGCCCGCATCTAGGCTCTATGCTCTCTGATCCCCATTCTCGCAAAGCCGCTCCGGTATTGCCAGCAAAGAGAAGTGGTAAGACCCTGCAGCGATCGCTTTAACCCATACGATATTGTTTAAACCTGCACTAAATACTTTTGTTTTCTATAGAGGCAACTTTATTCTGTTTTCGTGCGGAACTCTCGGGTGTCGATTTGTAGTTATCGGTGTCAATTCAAAAACTGGTCTATCTGCCAGCCGCGCCAATATTGTTTACGGCGTTTTTAAAGAGCTAGTTGAGATGGAAAACCATCCTAAAACTCCTGACGCTAAGGCCAAAGAGAGTCCCTCAATAGACATAAAAATGCTGTACGTCGGTGCATTCCCCACTGAGAGCACAATTATGAACGAGCCAAAAAATCCCAATCTGTCCGCCAATACTCAGCAGCAAACCGAGCTAGAGTTCTTGCATGCGGTGCTGTCTGAAGACCTCAGTCACCCCTGGAATCCGTATAGCCCAGCAGCGGCTGAGTATCTTGATCGGCTGGAGTCCGAGGCTGACGCTGACCTTGAGGATGATATCGTGATTGACTCGCAATGGTCGCAAGTATCTACCTTAGCAGCCGCACTGTGGGATGCTGCCGATGCTCGCACGAATCTCTCCGAAATGCTGGCTCAAAAATTTGGTGCCCGCATGCCCCGTCATCTGCTCGGTCAGTTGGCTGGGCAGGCTCAGGCAGCAGCTGACAGTGGGCAGGCGCTCATCGATCAGCTAGTTGTGTCGGCACAGGCTGTCCTGACGGGCTGGGATGTGGTTGATTTACAGGTTATGGCCCGCCCAGCGCTCGCCATGCGAAGCGGCCAGGGAGAGTCTCTGGAAGCGATGGTAGAGTCAATTCGCCCGGTTGATTGGGATGAGCTGACCGAAATGGAGCAGGCTCGCTTGGCCTTAGTAATTGCTCGCTATGCTTTAGCCAAGCTCGATACCAATAGCGAAAACTGATTCAACTCCCCCAAGGTTTTTCCTGCTAATGGCCAATCGCTGCTCTACTGAAGCCGTGTAAGTCAGCAAATTTAGCCAGCAGCCGCGCTTTCTGAATGCCGTAACGCCTTTGCCTTCCCCGCAGGATATTTGAACTCCGAATGTCTCATGCCTTGGGCTCTGCTCTTCCTGCAGCGTATTCTGAACTCTGATTTCAAACGCCCCCAAGAATTAGGGTTGGATATTGCCCCGCCACGCACTAGGATTTTGCAGCGGCCCCACCGGATTGGCCAAATGAGCTTCCAGCGGCACCACATCTAGCCTTCCTTGCTCATACAAGAGCTGCTGTAGTCGCAGCTTAAAGTAGCCATCGCGGTAGTTTAAGTGTTCAGCAATGATCAGCGCCTCTTGGTAAGCTGCGATCGCGTTGTCAGGCAAATCCTGCGATTCAAAAAGCTGACCGATCTGGTCGAACGTCTGCATGACGCCATAGCCGTTGTAGGAGAGTCGTTCCACGGCTAGGCGCTGCTGATACAGATACAGCACATCTTCCGACTGGCCCTCCTCCAGATAGATATCGGCCAAATCGCGCAGGGCTTCACTAGCGACATCTGTCTGCCCCTGAGCCAGCGCCACCGAATAGGTAGTGGAGTAGAAGGTTTGAGCCTGCGGTAGGCTGCCCAACTCGCGGAAATTGCGGGCAATTGCCAGCGTCAGCGAGGGTAGCGGCTGCGGCTGAGTAGTTTGCTCATATTTGCGCAGCAGTTGCCGCTGATAGTCAATGGCTTCCCGCAGTTGACCCGCGTCTTCATAATTGCGAATTGCCCCTTTGAGATACTCGATTTCTTGTAAATCGTTGCCGCTGCCTAGGGATGCCAGTAGGGTTTCATAGGTTTGCCCTGCGACCTCAAACCGAAACCAGCTTTCTCGCAAACTGGCAAGACGCTCTAAAAGCCGCAGCCGCTCGTCGCGATCGCCGGCCTGCGCCGCCCGCTCAATTAAGGTTTCATAGACGGCGACGGCAGCATCGACATCCCTCAGCGTTTCAAATCCCGCCACTAAAGCTTCTAATAGCTCCTCATCAGGCCGGGCTTGGCTCAACAAATCCGTCTGAATCTGTCGTAGCCGCAGCGTAATCAATTGCACCTCATCGGCGCGCGAGTTTTCCCACATGCGGAGCCCCACCCGCTGGACTGCCGTGAGTTCTTGCTCGTAGCCTAAAATTCGCCGCAGCCGCAGTTCGCGCATCCAAAGGTCAAAAGCCGCTGCCTCTTGACCTTCTAGGTACAGAGTCTCAGCTTCTATCGCCAGCTCATCCAGCTCGACTTTTAAGGCCGACTGCTCCAGCGGACTCAGCGGACGCGATACGGGCAACTCTGGCAGCAGCGGATCGCGGGGTTCCGTCACTTCAGGATCGGAGAGAAACTCTTCAATTAGCACCGGCGACAGTTGAGCCCAGACCAGCAGCGGCATAGCGGCCCAGCTAGTCAACGTGAGGGCGATCACAACGAGCCAGCGGTGCCAGCGAATAGGAGAATTTAGAGCCATAACAGTGAGGGCAGCTTTATCTTTCGTTAACAGTGTCGGTTACTCAAACAGAAAGGGGAAACAATTGCGGTAGTCTTGATCTTGCAGTTTTTCTGCGCCATATCAATTTTTAACCTAGACGCCTTTCACAAGCCAAGTTTCCATGACTTCAACGGTCTCTACGCCCACCGCGACTTCTACCCGGACTATTCGTATTGGTTCTCGCAAGAGCCAGCTGGCCCTCGTTCAAACCTATTGGGTGCGCGACGAATTGCAAGCGCAGTTTCCCGAGCTGACCTTTGAAGTGATGACGATGGATACTCAGGGCGACAAAGTGCTCGATGTGTCCCTCTCCAAAATTGGCGACAAGGGCCTGTTTACCCAAGAGCTTGAGGACGGCATGCTGCAGGGCCATATTGACTTTGCGGTGCATTCCCTGAAAGACTTGCCCACGCGTCTACCGGCTGGGCTGACGCTGGGCTGCATTACCAAGCGCGAAGATCCCGCAGACGCCCTCGTAGTTCACGCTAAGCATCAGGACAAGCAGCTCGAAACCCTGCCCGCCGGCGCCGTCATCGGGACGTCTTCGCTGCGGCGGCTGGCGCAGCTGCGGCACCACTTTCCCCAGCTCACCTTCAAAGATATTCGTGGCAACCTCAACACCCGTTTACGTAAGCTCGATGAAGGTCAATATGACGCCATTATTCTGGCGGTAGCGGGGTTGGAACGCCTAGGGATGGGCGATCGCGTTCATCAGCAGATTCCGGCTGAAATTTCTCTTCATGCCGTTGGTCAGGGGGCTCTGGGGATTGAATGCCGCGAGGGCGACGATGAAATCCTGGCCGTGATTAAAACCCTAGAGCACAGCACGACTGCCTATCGCTGTTTGGCCGAACGGGCCTTTTTGCGTGAACTCGAAGGCGGGTGTCAGGTGCCCATTGGGGTAAATACGGTTTTGGAAGGTGACACCCTGATCCTGACTGGTTTGGTGGCAAGCCTTGATGGTCAAACGCTAATCAAGGAGCAGATTCAAGGCGCGCCCGACGA
Organism: Cyanobacteria bacterium P01_C01_bin.70; assembly: GCA_039026015.1. Lineage (GTDB taxonomy): Bacteria > Cyanobacteriota > Cyanobacteriia > Phormidesmidales > Phormidesmidaceae > Halomicronema. The sequence goes on from JBCCNE010000007.1 coordinate 24,673, forward strand.
AGCCGAACCTATGGGGACAGCCCTAGCAAAAACGGTGCGTGGTCAAGGCGCTCAAGCTATTTTGGACGAAATCAACGCGACTAATCGCTCGTAGAGCCTGGTCATGACGGAACCGCCCCGTGAGAATATTGCGCCTGCGCCCGATGAAGAAACCGTGGCCCTGACTCCGGCAGTGCTTGACCGGGTGCGGGAGGGATTGGCGGCTGCCCGACACTCACAGGCGCGGCAGCATACGGCAGTCGCCTTGGGCAATATTGCCGCGATCGCTCAAGGACAGGCTGATCCCAGAGTCAGCGGGCGCTTTCGACGCTGGCTGCTGCGGCGATTTATCCGGTTATTTTTTCGCATTCGCATCGCGAGTCCGGAAAACATTCCCCATGGGCCAGTTGTGCTGGTGGCCAATCACCTGAGCCACCTCGACCCATTTTTAATCTTGGCTGTCGTGCCAGCTCGCCCCTACTACTACATTTTGGGCGACGCCCGAACGCTCTACAACAAGCGCTGGAAGCGCTGGGTTGTGGGCAACGCCGGTGGCGTGATTCCGCTACAGCGCTGGTGGAAAGAAGAGATTGCCGTGATGCAGCAGGCTGAGTCGGGCGATCGCCCCGATCTCCAAACTCTGGCGGCAGCCATCAAGACTGATGTGCCCAACGGCAGTTCCATCAGCCAAATGCGTCAGATTGACCAGGCTGTGCAAGCGATTTTGCAGCGAGGCGATGGCATCATGCTGTTTCCCGAAGGCCGTCTCGGCAGCCAGGAAGGTCAACTGCACCTGCCCCTAAAGCGAGGCACGGTCATCTATGCCATGCGCTCGGGCGTGCCGATTGTGCCAGTCGCGATCGCGGGTACCCGCACCCTGTTCTTCCGCAAACAGCTCACTCTACGCTTTGGTCAACCGCTGTCCTTACCCCAGCAAGATCGCCCCAAACGCATCGCCATTGACCAAGCCCTAAGTCAGGTCGAAGCGGCGCTTTCAGAACTTCTGAATCCGGACTACCGTGAACCCACCGGAGTTAAACTGTTGCAAACTTGGCTTAATCAGCTTTTTTGGTAACGCCAAGGTTGAATTTTCGCTTTGGGATTGTCGCTTTGGGTTCTTTGTTCTTGAAGGGCCCAATTTCGCGTGCTGTACTCTGCCTTCACCCAGCAGACGCGGCGTCAAGGCCAACTTGGTTATAGCCGTTGCCAGTTCCGTGAGGATAAGACGGCTAGTTATACCATTTCTCCGGGATAGCGCTACAAATCGGAATGGAGAGCTTTAGGAGCAAGGGGTCGGGGGAGCAGGATGTGTAGCCAGACTATGGAGAATTCGTATTATCTAGCTATTGCACTAAGCAACTGAATGCTGCTTGGTGCAATAGCCTAGATGGCTAAAGCTATAACCTTTCGGACGAGCTGATGGTGGGCGATACCTCTCCAAAATCACAATCACTAGCAAAAATGCCAGCGTCAACTTTACTCGAATGGATTTCACTCTAAGTATGGCGATCTCACGGTTCCCGACCGGATTCGTTGAGGCCATTGGGGTCACTTAACTCTTTTGCATTAGCCTGAATGCAGAATGCTCAAAAGCATCGTGGTCGCGTTAATTTTGCCAGCTTGAGAAACCCCTAGCTGGGTAGTCAGGGGACTGGGGCGCAGACTTAGCGGGGTAAGCAAGCCGCGCCGTTAATGCAGCAGGTTGATAGTAGCAGCGCTGTATTCGGTGTAGGACTTTACTCCGGTGAGAGTCTCTAACAGCTGCCCGTCTCTAAAGAACATTACGGCAGGAATGCCCTGCAGGCCAAAGCGTTTAGAGATTTGACGGTTAGCGTCGAAGTCGATTTTTGTAACGTTGACGCGATCGCGATATTCTTCAGCGAGCCGATCAATCGACGACATCACCTGTTTGCAGGAGCCGCACCAGGAGGCCATACAGTCCACCACGAGGCGTGGCTGGCTATAAATCAGCGTATCTAGCTCGGCCTCGTCCTGGATTAGAGTTGCCGCCCCGACGTGCTCCTGAGTTAAGCGGGCGAGGGCACGACTCACCTCATTAAAGGAAAAGCTAGCATTGACGGTTTGAAGCTGCTCGTGCTGCTGATAATAGTCCACCAGCGGCGCCACTGCCTGTTGAAAGGCTTCTAAGCGACGCCGGATGGCTGGAGCAGAAGTGGTTTGGCCAGGTTGAGACGCCAGCCGATTCAGCAAAATGCCCATCATGGCTTTGAGATAGGCTACCGTTGGACTTGCTTGCCCCATCCCCGACAGCCACTGGTGCAGCGCTTCAGCCTGGGTCACTGTTTCTGGAAAGCCGTCCATCACCCAACCCCTCAGCATGGCATCCGGCTGCTCTAGTCGCCGTCGTAGCAGCTTGATGACAAGCTCATCCGGGACGGGTTTCTCGGCATCGAGATAGGGACGAGCTGCCACACTGATCGCCGTGTCGGTTGCGATCGCCTCGCGCCACAGGCTAGACATGGAAATATGGGAAATTTGCCAGCGATCGGCCAGCAGCGCCGCATGCTCAAAGGCAGGCACCCCCGGCGGCGCCAGTAGGATTAACTGCTTGATTTTCATGGAGCGGTGATCAAGAGTACTTTATCAAATATGACTTTTTAGAGGATACTCTCGCCTTTA
>JBCCNE010000008.1:0-25194 GCA_039026015.1 Cyanobacteria bacterium P01_C01_bin.70
CTGCATCAAAATACGGTGGAAATCGCCCACTAAAGCACCGCTGTAGCGCGACGAATAGCCCTCATGGCGGTGTACGTAGCGAATAAAATCGCGAATGGATTCTTCCCACTGCCAAAAGTTGCCTTCGTTGACGCTGTAGTTAGGGCCGTGCTGAGGTACGCGGATATTTTCCGCCGTGAGAATAAACTCTCCCAAGCTGTTATCAAGGGTAAAGGAATGGACTCCGCGCCCAATGGAATAAACTAAAACCGTTGTCGGCCCATAGAGAATGTAGCCTGCTGCAATCTGGTCGCGACCATGGGTTAACAGGTCAGCCGCCGACTGGTCAAGATCGTCATCGGTTTGGCGACGAATAGCAAAGATCGACCCCACATTCAAATTGATGTCAACGTTAGAAGAGCCGTCAATCGGGTCATAGAGTAAGGTATAACGCCCAATCGGACAGTTCTCAGGAATGTAGTAAGGCTTATCCATCTCTTCCGAAGCCAGCCGACATACGAGACCGCTCTGCTTAAAGACGGAGATAAACACGTCGTTGGCAAAGATATCCATCTTTTTAACGGCTTCGCCCTGCACATTGGTGCGCCCAGTAAAGCCTAGGGTATCGGCCACCAGACCAGAGTGTGACAAATGCCGGGCAATCAGCTTGCCAGCGAGGGCAATCCGATTCATCAGGGCGCTGAGATCTTGGGCTTCTGGGCCAAAACTTTGTAGCTGCTGGAGCACATGACGTGACAAGGTAGTGCAGTCACGATCAAGGGTCTGCTCCGAGGACGGCTGATAGCTCTCAACCATGCAAAACTCCTTTGGGGACATCAGTTGCGAACAAAATGGCCGCCAGCCGCATCAGTCACTTCAATCGCGACAAGTCATTAGCGACGGCAGCGTGCCTTTCCACTTCCTCATAGTAGAAAGGTTGACGGGAAAGCGAATAAGTCTTTATGTCAACTAAAGATTAGCCAATGCTCAGGATTGAGCGAAGCACAGCAAACAAACGGCCCAATCGGGCCGGGTGATGAGCGATCGCCCACTAAAAAGGACGATGGCCAAAGGCCACCGTCCATCGGTTAACTGGGAAAGCTGCAGCGCGATCGCCCTGCACTTAAAGTAGTCAAACTTAAATCGAGGCTAGCTCACCGCCTGAGGGGTTTTTGCCGTCAGTTTTTCATAACTTTCGCGCATCTTAAGTCCAACGAGTACTTGGAACAAGCCACTACCGTTGTTAGAACCCGGATATTCCCGGTGCTTAAGCAACAGCTCAGTCATTTCGCCATAGTACCTGGTTGAAGTGTTGCTCAAATGGCTCTCAACGTAAATCAATTCTTCCAAACGCTCAAATTGGCCGTCAATCTCAAGTACCGAAACTTCGTGGCCATAGTAACTGTCAGGGCCATAGTGCATGCGAATGCCGGGGAACGAACAGGTCAGCTTGCGACCACAGGGAATCCAGTCGATGGTCGAGCCTTCGTCAAAGAGATAAACCGGGGCAAAGCCTTCGACTCCCTCTTTCTGAAGTAAGCGCACCCGCAAAATCTTCTTCTCATCGTCATTGGGAATCAACCGGGTCGGCAAAATCTGAATGACCACATCAGCGTACTGCTTCTGAATATCGATGTAAGCCTCGAAGTCAGGGCGTCGGGCATTAATCGAAGCCAGCACGTCCTCGTAGGTATGACCGCGCTCTGCCATATCGCGCTTGATCTTCCAAGCGATTTTGACATCATCGTGAATGTCGAGATAAACGCTAAAGTCAATCAGCTCTCGCACTCGCTCGTCATACATCGGATGCAGCCCCTCAATTACCACAATGTGGTTGGGGTCAATGCGCTCCGGCGGGTCAATTTCGCCCGTCTCATGGTTGTAAATTGGCTTGTCAATTGAGTTGCCTTCCTTCAGCGCCTTGATTTGCTCGTACATCAAATCAAAATTGTTAGCTTTTGGATTCAGCGCCGTCACGCCAGCTACCTTGCGCTGCTTACGGTCAAGGCTGTGATAATCATCTAAACAAATGACGGTAATGAATTCTTCACCGAACAGATCGGCGAGTCGCCTCAAAAACGTGGATTTACCACATCCAGAATCACCCGCAACCCCAATTAAAACCACGCGATCCGGCTTACTTGTCATAGCTTTCCTCAGGCAAAACAGAAAACAACTGAAATTAATAACCTCATCCGACAACTGACAGACGGCTAAACAGCCTCAAACAATTGCCGTTGTTAAACTTATGGCTGCCTGTAATGGCGTAAAACTAGATAAAAGCCCTTGACGCCGTCATACAGGTTTAACCCATTGCTTATGAAACGTATCGATTTGAAAAACCGACTATGAATCGCCTCATTAAACGGACACGAGTGTACAGAAAATCTGGCTAAAAATATGTAAATCTGTACCGAAGACGAATTTTGCTGAGCGAACTCAGACTTTTCAGGCAAGAGTATTTCTACTCTTAGATTCTCCTATTAAGTCGATATCCTATCAAATTGGTATCACTGCTCACAAGTCTACACCGTCAATCTGCGCCAAAGGCTGACGGGGCTCTGGATTCATTATGCTTTGATGACATCTGCCTAAAGTCATGGCACATCAAGCAAAGCAGGTAAATTTGGGCGATCGCTCGACCGGAAAATCTAAAAATGCGATTAACGACACACTGTTCTACAGATGGAGCGATTATTTTGTAAGAAGCAGGTAATTCGCGATCGCCATTGAGTCTCTGTTCAATGAAAGATGTCAGGTTTGTCCCTGAAGCTTCATTTAGCAGAGCTTTCCGGTACAGTGTAGGCTATGTAAAATGCGGCAGCCAACAACCATCATCTTTAAACTGAGCATTCGGAAAAGGTGGTAAATCAGCGAGTTTGGCTGCGTAGACAGATTCTCGGAGTTACATAAATCAGCAATGTACAATCCAAGTGTGAGTGGTGGTAACGCCACTTCTGTATCGGGAAGTCGCTTATTTAGGTATGAAATTAAGGGACTGCGACAAAGCGCTGAAACTGACAAGGTGAGTTCTCCCATTCGCAAGAGTGGCAGCGTCTTTATCACCGTTCCCTATGATCGGATGAATCAGGAGATGCAGCGCATTACCCGTATGGGTGGTGAAATTGTGAGCATCACCCCAATAAATGGCGATACCAATGGTCAGAGCGCGCCTGCAGCGACTGCACTGAAAACTAATGGTAAGTCCATGACTCAAGCGAAGACCAAGCCAGAAAAACCGAAAATTCCTGTTAACTTATACAAACCGAAAGCTCCTTTTATCGGCAAAGTAATTTCCAATGAACCGCTAGTTGACGAAGGCGGTTCTGGCATTGTGCAGCACATCAAAATTGACCTGTCGGGGGGCGACTACCACTACATCGAAGGTCAAAGTGCTGGCATTATTCCTGAGGGCACTGATGAAAAAGGGAAGCCCCACAAAATTCGCCTCTACTCGATTGCTTCGACTCGCCATGGCGATGACATGAACGAGAAGACCGTTTCTCTCTGTGTTAGAGAGCTGGAATACCAGCATCCTGAGACTGGTGAAACGGTTTATGGCGTCTGTTCTTCTTATCTCTGCCATCTAGAGCCCGGAGCCGATGTCAAGGTGACTGGCCCCGTTGGTAAAGAGATGCTGCTGCCTGACGATGAGGATGCCAACGTGATTATGTTGGCAACCGGCACCGGTATAGCTCCTTTTCGAGCCTACCTATGGCGCATGTTCAAAGATGAAGAGCGTCAGGCCAACCCTGAATATGCGTTCAAGGGTAAGGCATGGCTAATTTTTGGAGTGCCTTACACTGCCAACATTCTCTATAAAGAGGAGTTGGAAGCGCTGCAGGAAGCATATCCTGATAACTTTGAGCTGACCTATGCCATTAGCCGCGAGCAGAAGAATGCGGAAGGCGGCAAGATGTACATTCAAAGCCGAGTTGCAGAACACGCCGCCCGGATTTGGGAAATGATGCAAGACCCGAAGACTCACACTTACATGTGTGGTTTGCAAGGGATGGAAGACGGCATTGATGCAGCGATGTCAGCCGAAGCTGAAAAGAACGGTGCCAATTGGGAAGATTTCCGCAAGCAAATGAAGAAAGAGGGCCGTTGGCACGTTGAAACTTACTAAGGCTATGTTGCCTTTTAGGTTGCCTGATTAAGGCAGCTAGAGTTAACCAAGCGTTTTCATGGTTACTCCGACCGGAGAGGTTTTTGCCTCTCCGGTTTTTGTTAGCAGCGAATCTCCTACCATTGAGAGAAGTTTTCAAAGAGGGATCAGCAAACGGTGACGGTAAAAGTAGGTCTTTTGGGTTTAGGGACAGTAGGGACGGGAACAGCAAAAATTTTGCTTGATCCGACAGAACGAAATCCGTTGGTGCAGGCGGTAGAAATTCACCAGGTAGGGGTGCGATCGCTCGATAAACCCCGCGCCATCAGCTTGCCGGCCGATTGCTTGACGACCGATTTAGACGCGATCGTCACTGATCCTGAAGTTGATGTGGTGGTAGAGCTGATCGGCGGCCTGGAACCGGCGCGATCGCTGATCCTCAAAGCCATTCGGCAGGGCAAACATGTGGTGACGGCTAACAAAGCAGTGATTGCCCGCTATAGCGACGAAATTTTCACGACCGCCAATGAAGCGGGCGTTTACGTGCTGTTAGAAGCAGCGGTCGGTGGCGGTATTCCAGTTATTCAACCGCTCAGGCAGGCGCTGGGGGTAAACCGGATTCATGCCGTGACGGGTATCGTGAACGGCACCACTAATTATATTCTGACGCGCATGCAGAATGAGGGAGGCGACTTTGAGTCGATTCTCGCCGATGCCCAGCAGCTAGGCTACGCCGAAGCCGATCCCACAGCCGACGTGGACGGCTTGGACGCGGCGGACAAAATCGCGATTCTGGCATCCTTAGCCTTTGGCGGACACATCAAGCTATCGGAAGTATTTTGCGAGGGCATTCGCAACGTTAGCGCGGCCGATATCGCCTATGCCAATCGTCTGGGGTTTGTGATCAAGCTGCTGGCGATCGCCCGTCGCAACACCTGCCCAATATCCAATGAATTTCAAGATGAACTACAGTTGCGAGTTCATCCGACGCTGGTGCCCAAGCCGCATCCTTTGGCCAGCGTCAACGATGTTTATAATGCCATCTTGGTCGAGGGCGATCCCATTGGCCAAGTCATGTTTTTTGGGCCAGGCGCGGGGGAAGGGCCCACCGCCAGCGCCGTGGTCGCCGATATTTTGAACATTACTGCGGCTCTGCACTCTCAAGGTAAAGCCGACAAGTCTGAACCGCAAAATCCGCTCTTAACATGCTCCCACCAGCACTATTGCCAGTTAAGCTCAATGGCGGATATCGTCAGCCGCTATTACGTACGGCTGCTGGCGAAAGATCAGCCCGGGGTAATTGGTCACGTAGGTTTGTGCTTTGGCAATCAAGATGTCAGCCTGGAGTCGGTGGTACAAATCGACCTGCGGGGCGACACCGCAGAAATCGTCGTCGTTACCCATGAAGTCAAGGAACATAATTTCCAAACGGCACTGGAGGAGCTGCGGGCGTTTCCGGGCATTCAAAGTGTGTCCAGCGTGCTGCGGGTGCTGTGAGGTCGGTGGGTGAAGGTTGCTAAGGCGTTGGAGTGGGCATTCTGACTGTTAAAACGCGTCTGGCAGAAATTGCTGCTTTTGCCCATGAGTCAAATTAATCTCTTTCAACGGTCTGGCGCATCGGTTGGGCGCATATTTGAAATTGTGGTTTTGGTGCTTATCGCCTATTCATTGATCACATTACCGATTGAGACCTTACCAGACTTATCAAAGTCCGCTACGAAATATCTTAGGACTTCAGAAATTGTCGTGACGCTTCTATTTACTGCTGAGTATGTCGTAAGGATCGTCACCAGCAGACATAAACTCAGGTACATTTTCAGTTTTTACGGATTGATTGACCTGTTGGCTATATTGCCGTTTTATCTGGCTTTAGGCATTGACTTAAGAGGATTTCGGGCATTTCGCTTATTTCGCATATTTCGACTAATGAAGTTACAGCGTTATAGTCACGCGATGAATCGTTTTGCGAAAGCAATCGCACTTGCTCGGGAAGAAATTGTGATTTTTCTATTTGCAACGACTACCTTGCTATACCTCTCGGCAGTAGGTATTTACTATTTTGAACATGTGGCTCAACCGCAGGACTTTAAGTCTATCCCCCACAGTCTATGGTGGGCTGTAGCAACCTTGACGACAGTAGGCTATGGCGATGTGTATCCCGTCACAGCCGGAGGCAAGATATTCACGTTCATTATTTTAATGTTGGGGCTGGGCATTGTTGCCGTACCTGCCGGATTGGTGGCATCAGCGCTGGCCGAAGCCAGGAAAGCGGAAGAAACATAGAATACACGGCATTGCCATTAATATGGCACCTATGGAAGTTTTTGCTCACAAAATTGCTGGTGCTGAATTAGCGGCGTGGCGATCGCGGGCCTTTACTGAAGCCCGGGCGTCTCAGATTGACTCGGCGGAGGTAGATTGGCTGCTGCGGGGTCTCTGTCAGATTGAACCATTGACTTTACGGCTGGGAACGCTGGCGCTGATGGCGGCGATCCCCTCACACGTGACTCGGGTAGAGTTAGCGGCACTTTGGGAAAGACGGGTTCGCGATCGCGTGCCTATTCAGCAGTTAGTGGGTCAGATGCCCTGGCGAGATTTGACGCTGCGGGTCTCACCGGCAGTGCTGATTCCGCGACCAGAGACAGAGCTGATTATCGATATTGCCGCGTCATGGGTAGCGCAAAGTCCTCAAGCGGCGGTGCTGCGACAGAGCACTTGGGTGGATTTGGGCACGGGCAGCGGGGCGATTGCCCTGGGACTCGCTCGCACCTTTCCTGAAGCAGAGATTTTGGCGGTGGATGTGAGCGAGGCAGCCCTGGCGATCGCCCAGCAAAACGCCGTGGAAAATAGCTTGGGCGATCGCGTGCAGTTTTTTCAGGGGTCGTGGTTGGAGCCGCTCAGTCAATGGCGGGGCACTTTGGCGGGCCTGATATCAAATCCGCCCTACATTCCCAAGGCGATCGTGCCGACGCTAGCCCCAGAAGTTGCCAACCATGAGCCGCATCTAGCCCTCGATGGCGGCGATGACGGGCTAGATGCGATTCGCCATTTGGTGCAGGCAGCCCCCGACTATTTGCAGCCCGGCGGTCTGTGGCTAGTGGAGCATATGCAGGGGCAATCGCCAGCGATCACAGCGCTATTGGCCGCAACCAACCAATTTGAGCAGAGCCAATCGGTGCAAGATTTGGCAGGGAGCGATCGCTTCGTGCAGGCCCAAACCATCACCTCTCAACGCGCCAACTCCTGCCAGCACCCCAAACTTGATCAGCTCTGCAGGTAGGGTGCAGAGTTTAGAATTCGGAGTTCAAACCGTGGGACGCAGCGCTCAGCAAGCTGGTGAAGATGCGCAATACCGGCAAGCCCATTGCCGCTACTTCTAATGCTGCTGAAACCCAAGAAGCCAGCGCCGAGAAACCCTTTTTAATCGAGTAGGCCAAGGCCTAGAAAGTACCGCAAGGGGGGAGTTTCACATCCTAAATGCCAGCGCCCAAAATCCTACTGATCAAACCTTGATACCCAAGCCGCTAATGCGCTGGAGCAGGTCTTCAGCCTTGGCGGGCTCAGATTGCCGATAAAGCGCGATCGCCCGCTGAAATGCTTGAATACTCTCAGGAATTTTGCTGAGTTTGAATAACGCCACGCCTAAATTCTGATGGGCTGCGGCATAGGTGGGATCGCAGGTAATTGCCTGCTCGTAAGCTGCTACTGCTCCCGTCAGGTCACCCATAGCGCGTTTAGCAATGCCGAGGTTGAAATGTGCCAGGGCAAAGTCGGGAGCCGCCGCGATCGCCTGACCATAGAGCGCGATAGCGCCTTCCAGATTCTGATTGCCCTGGTAAAGACTGCCCAAGTTCAAATACGCCCCCACTTTGAGAGCGGGGGCAATCTCTTGAGCCAGAGATTTTTGATAGTGGTCGACAGCGATAGCCGCCAACCCCGCATCCCGATAGGCCAGCCCGAGATGATAATGCAGTTCGTAAAGCGTAGAGGCGTCGGTTGGTTGGGCGGCAAGTCCTCGTTCCAGCAGCGATCGCCCCTGATCATTGTTTCCCAAACTGACATAGAGCGCTCCCAATTTGTTGCAGATGTAGGCATCCTGGGGATGCTCCACCAAGTACGTGGCCATGATTGTTTCGGCACGGGCAAATTTGTCCCGTTGAGCGATCGCCTCGGCAGCGTAACCACTATGGGAGATCGCCACCTGCGGCCACGACACAACCTGCCAAAGGGGCTCTGCCTGCATCAGCCGAGTGACACTGTCATCAACCGTTTCGTGATAAGGCCGCTCAAAATAGATCTCTTGCCGACGGCGAAACAACCGCGAGACCTCTGAATAGGGAGTCTGCGCGGCCTGACTTTCGTACCGCAGTAAACTCACTGCCAAAACCGTAGTCAGATCCTGATCTCCCACAGAGTTCTCAGTACCAATTTGGCTAAGCAACTCGCGCCCAGCATCCGTCACTGTTTCATCCGCGTCCAACACAAAAATCCAGTCTCCCGTCGCGTTCGCTAAAGAGCGATTGCGAGCGACAGCAAAATCCTGTGTCCATTCAGCTGTTTCAACGATCGCTCCCAAAGATTGCGCGATTGCGATCGTGTCATCCTGCGATCCCGTATCTAATATCCGCATTTCATCTACGCAGCCTTTGACGCTTTCCAGACAACGCGGCAAGTTATCGGCCTCGTCTTTAACGATCATGCAGAGAGAAATAGTCATTAGCGTTCAGAGTCAGAATTCGAAATTCGGAAAAAGGGGTTCTTAGTTCTTAGTTCTTGGTTCTTGGTTCTTGGTTGGGCTCATGGGCAAAATGCTCCCCATCACTCCATCACTCCATCACTCCACCTACTCGCTCCTGCCCCCTCATACCTCAAGCAACCGCTGTTTGGCCTCGTTCAGCGCTAGCCGAACCTGCTCGAACCCAGTGCCGCCATAGCTTTTCCGAGCAGCTACGACCTGCCGCGGAGCAATCGCCTCATAGATGTCGTTCTCAAATGCGGGATGCAGTGCCTGCCATTCTTCCAGGTTCAGGTCTTTGAGCAGTTGGCTGTTGGCCAAACAGTGCCGCACGACCTTGCCAACCAAGTTGTAGGCTTCGCGAAAGGGAACGCCCTTGGCAGCCAGATAGTCGGCCACATCCGTCGCATTGGAAAAGTCGGTGATTACAGTCGCGGCCAGTCGCTCGGTCTGAAATTCCAGCCCCTCCTGCAGCAAAATCGTCATCGCTTCTAGACAGCCCTGCACCGTTTTGACGGTATCAAATAGGGGCTCCTTGTCTTCTTGCAGGTCTTTGTTATAAGCCATCGGCAGCCCTTTTATCATGACCAGCAGGCTTTGCAGATGGCCGAATACGCGCCCCGTTTTGCCTCGCACTAGCTCCGGCACGTCGGGATTTTTCTTTTGGGGCATGATGCTGGAGCCGGTGGAGCAGGTATCAGTCAGTTTCACGAAGCTGAACTCAGCTGATGCCCACAGGATGATTTCCTCTGCCAAGCGTGAAAGATGCACCAAGATGAGGCTAGCCGCCGCAGTGAACTCGACCGCAAAGTCGCGATCGCTTACCCCATCGAGACTATTACGGTACACTCCCTCAAAGCCCAACAGTTCGGCAGAATACGCTCGATCAATGGGGAAGGGAGTTCCTGCCAGAGCCCCGCATCCTAAGGGGGAAACGTTGATGCGATGCTGTATGTCTCCTAGCCGTTCCCAGTCGCGCTGGGCCATTTCCATATAGGCCAGCAAATGATGGGCCAAACTGAGCGGTTGCGCCCGCTGCAAATGGGTGTAGCCGGGAATAATGGTGTCTATGTGGCGCTCGGCCTGGTCAATCAGCGCTTGTTGAAAGGCTCGCAACTGCAGGCGGATGGCCGCGACTTGATCGCGCAGATAGAGTCGAATGTCGGTACCAACTTGATCATTACGCGAACGCGCGGTGTGTAGCTTCTTGCCCACATCGCCGACAATTTCAATCAGCCGATGCTCTACGGCAAAGTGAACGTCTTCGTCATCAACGGTGGGATTAAAGTCTCCTCGGCGTGACTCCTGGCGAATTTGTTCCAGCCCGGCAACGAGCTGTTCGGCTTCTGATAGGGAAATAATACCGGTCTGGGCCAGCATCTTGGCGTGGGCAACAGAGCCGTTGAGATCGTATTCCAACAGCTCAATATCGAAGGAAATACTGGCGTTAAAGGCGGCGATCGCGGGATGCAAGGCCGATTCAAATCGCTGACTCCAGGCTTTGGGGGCAGGGGAACTCACGGGCAATACACCTTATCTGTTGAGGGGAATTTCATCAGCATGCCACGTCTATCGATAGGTTGTAACCCCGCGTATCAGGTATCCCAATACGAATCCAATAACCAAGGCCCATACTTGTCCCGATTCGATAAAATAGGCCATCGCATTGCCTAAATCAGCGATGACGTCTTGGTCAAACTGCTCTTGAGCCAGCACGACTGCCCTGTTTTGATTGAAGGTAAGCCCCTGATGGGCCAACATCTGGCTTTGGATTTCTGGCGGCTGCCAGCCTTGCTCGCCAACTGCGACCCACATTACGTCTGGATTCATATCTTGAACTCACATCACTCGTTGGTATGAATTGAACCACACCAAGGCAGAAATAGCGTACATCTGCGAGTTACTCTGTCAAAAAGCCATTGCTCATACAGGTCCGTGACTTCAGCAAAACTGAGCAGATTTCCTGCTGTCGCCGCCCGCTTTTGACGGCGCCGTTGTAGAAGCAGACCTTATTGCGGTATAAGCATTACCGCGCCCGCTCTGCAAAACCCGCTAGGGGCTGAACTGCTTTCAGCATAAGGAGTCGAGCGTTAAATGATGACAGCCCCTAGAAACTCGACAATTTGGCCGTTATCGCAGAGCATTTTTTCAAAATGAGGCGCCGTCCAGGTGGGATCAACGGTGTAGCAATGAGGGCAGCCCCAAGTGCCTAAACGCAGCCATCGGGCCAGGTCACGGCGGGAAACTGACCCGCTCGATACTGGACGACCCTGTCTTCGGCATCGGTTTCAAATACCAGGCGATAGAGAGAAAGCTCTGGATCTTGGGGCACCAGCGTCAGAAATTCGCCTTGGGTATAGAGATTAGGCTGCGCTTCGATTTGACCGGGATACGCGGCCTCTAACTCTTCAGCCGTAGAGCCAATCTGAACGCCACTAACAGTTTTGAGCGTACTTCCTGGCCATACATCAATGCGGATCACTCGATTATCTACCACCATCAAGCCGAGGGCCTGCGAAACTGCATCTGGTTGATAATAGGCACAGTCGCCGCCGAGATTGCTACCCAACGGTATTAGGGGTAAACCTAGAGCATCGGTCGCGGCTTCAAGCGTCATGCCAATCTGCAAGGGGCCAACTCCTGTTAGCCGCACTTCAGCATCGGCGAAAACGGATTCTTCGGTCCTGATTTCAGGGTTTTTAGCGGCGATCGCTCGCTCCATCAAAGGAAAATGAACCAGAGATTTAGCAATCACCTCTAAGTTCTGAAAGGTATTGCTGAGAAGAGTTTGCTCAGTGACTACTGCCGCCGAAGACCCAGCGTTGCTAGATTCAGTCGGGCTTTGAGCCGTGGAATGATGGTTAATGGTGAGGCCGGTAATGACAAAGCCTACTACCACTGCTGATCCGATCCAGGGAGTTCTGTTCATACATTTTCGACACAACTGCAATCAACATCTACAAAAAAGGAACACTAAGATCTTTTAACTCATTGGACCTATTTTTGTCAGTACAAAACCAACAAACTCTGTCAAAATATCAGCAAAACCACTGTATCCATTTCAAATTTTAGTCCTCGACTGTGCCTTTTGTCCCTCGGTCAAACCGCCAACAGCTGCCCCGATCGCTTCGCCGCCGCGATGATTGGGTGGTACTTTGGGCAGCGCTAATGACTTTCTCTGGGGGCGTGGGCTGGTTCGTTGCTGATCGTTTATTTTCTCTGGATCAGTCGCTCACCGATTCACTGTCATTGAACGGTTCGCCACCGCCTGAGCGACGACAAACCGGGGCGGCATCTAACTCCGACTTAGACACGGATGCGGTCTCCCCAAACGCTGTCGATGCGGGGTCTCCAAATGTCATAGTGCCTGAGCCTAAAGTGCCCAATAGCCCCGGTTCTAGTCGTTTGTCGCCAGTGCGATCGCCCCTCAACTTTACGGATGTTGCTGATACCTATTGGGCTAAACCCTATATTGATGCCCTCACTGCTCGTGACGTTTTGAATGGCCTCCCGGACGGCACCTTTGCCCCAGATCGTCCCTTGAGCCGAGCCGAACTAGCGACTCAAGTTGCGAAGGCCTTTGCCGTACCGGAGCGCAACGGAACCAAAAACTTCACTGACCTGCCGTCCGACTACTGGGCTATGGAACCCATCAACCAAGCGGTGGTCATGGGCTTTATGACCGGCTATCCAGCGGGCGATTTTCGTCCTGAGCAAACCGTTTCGCGCTTGCAGGTGTTGGTTACTTTCGCCACCGGGCTCTCGCTGACAGCCTCTCCAGCGGCCCAACAGCAACTGCAGCAGTATCAAGACTGGCAAGCAGTTCCGCCCTGGGCACGCCAACAGGTAGCCGCCGCCATGCAGGCGGGTATCATCAAAGTCTCATCCGCTGGCGATCGCCGACTGCGGCCCAACGAACCGGCCACGCGAGCCGAAGTTGCGGCCCTAACTTACGAGGCGCTAGTGTATCTGGGCAGTGTTGAGGCCCTGCCGTAGCGTCTTCAGATTTTTAACGCCACATTCCATACGCTGATGTCTTACAGATGTCAAAGCGCCTACGCCGCTGAGGCACAAGCGCTGAGCTAAAGCTACAAAGGGCAATCTAGACTGATTAACCAGCCAAGCCCGGTAGGCTGATACCGTCACCGGCAAAGCTGGGTAAGTCAAGCTGCTGCGATCGCCGAGTACGCACTGCCAAACGATAGCTAACGCTTTGTAGCTCAGCTTGGAGACGGCGATTTTCGCTCTGTAGCTGTTTGACTTTTTCCCGCACCAGGGTCATGCGATCATCAAACTTCTGGCGATAAACCTTGGGCAGCTCCTGCACAACTTGTTCCAGCATGCGGGTGCGGTCAGTAAGCTCTTGCACCGTTTGACGTAACTGCACCGTTTCGGTGTTACGTTCTTCCAGTTGTCCTTGATAAAAGGTAACTTGCTGTTCAACGCCCTGCAGTTGTTCCCTCAGAGCCCGCACCTCGGCCTGCTGTTGTTCCGAGGTCTCAGTCGTGGTCGATACGATCCCAGCATTACCCTTCACCAGTCGAAAGAGTTCTCGCGAGAGCTGTTGCACTAGCTCATCACGCATCTGTAGCTCTTCTCGGAGACGAGTTACTTCAGCCTGCTGCGTGGAGTATGAAGAATTCATTACTTGCGTCACACCACTAACCCTTAATTCCCAAAACTTTTCAAAAGCACCTTACTGGCAATTCATGCCCCTGACTAATCAAGTATTGAAACGAAACCTCCCCTCAGAGCAGACATCCCTAAAGCCGCTGATCAGCGGTCAGGAAAAAGCTCCAAACAGTCAAAAAGTCTTCGTTTCGGTTTGAATTGCTGATACTTTAGCACCAGATTCAAAAAGTGCAACGGTTTATGTGCATTAATTTTGGCGACGGCAGGCTAATTCAGCGTGCATTATCAATACATCGCTCAGAACCTTTTGAAATCAGCGTCACCGCGTCCGTATCAACTTTTCCATCTAGGAGCTAAAACTCCAGTTTTCCATCTAGGCGCTAAAACTCCAACTGGAAAAGTTGGACAGCTGAATGATGGCATCTTCCAAGCTCCCGACTCGTCGTCGCCGTCTAATCACACACGACAACAGCGGCGATCTGGGCGCAATCGCTCCATTAGCTAGGCGGCGCGATTTATGCTGCGCCAGGCGGGGGTGCTGACGGCGAAACGCCAGCCGTTTCAGGAGCAGGCATATCATCCCCAGCGGTAAAGTCCTCTGTCAAAGGCTGCTTGATGGTCAAATAG
Organism: Cyanobacteria bacterium P01_C01_bin.70; assembly: GCA_039026015.1. GTDB lineage: Bacteria > Cyanobacteriota > Cyanobacteriia > Phormidesmidales > Phormidesmidaceae > Halomicronema. Next base: position 14,082 of record JBCCNE010000008.1, read on the forward strand.
CGGATGACATTTTCACTCAAACGCATGGCTCGCTCCATGGGGGCAACCACGTTTCCTGGGCCTTGATAGTTTATTTGAATGTAAATGCCTTCGCGATGATTTTGAATTTCATAGGCTAGCCGACGTTTACCCCGATGCTGAGTTTCGAGAATCGTGGCCCCCTGATCCTGCAAAATTTCTTGATAATTGGCAATTTCAGCGTCTACGACCTCTTCTAAAATGTCGGGCCGCAGAATGTACATCGTCTCGTACATCATCTTTTTCATAAAGGCTCTCCTTGTGGACAAATGGCCTTTCCCGGTATAAATGGCCTCAGGCGACTTTCTGAGTAGAAAGAGCATGAAGCTATCCGCAAAAAGGCAAGGATCTAAAATCATACCAGTATTTGAAGGAATTCATGGCGCAACGGTACGTTCGAGTTCAATCGCTGGCAGGGCTGCTGCACTATGGGCTGCTGCAATCTGACCGCAGTGTGCGGGTGCTTGATGCCCCGCCGTGGCTACAAGGGGAAGTCACGGATACAGTTTTAGATTCCGATAGTTATCAATTGTTGGCTCCTTGTGCGCCGTCAAAAATTATTGCTGTGGGTAAAAACTATGCGCGGCACGCGGCTGAAATGGGGGGCGAACCGCCGGAGGAGCCGCTGCTGTTTATGAAGCCGTCTACGGCGGTAATTGCGACTGACTCGCCGATTTTGTATCCGGCACAGTCCCAACGAGTGGACTATGAAGGCGAATTGGCGTTGGTTATTGGCGATCGCTGCATTGACTGCAACGAAGAGATGGCACAGGACAAAATATGGGGCTACACCATTGCCAATGATGTCACCGCCCGCGATTTGCAGGCCCGCGATCGCCAGTGGATTCGCGCTAAGGGATTTGATACTTTTTGTCCTCTAGGCCCGTGGATTGTCCGAGAACTTAACCCCGAAGCCAAGCTACAAACCTTTTTGAACGACAATCCAGAACCGGTGCAGGTGGGCGAAATTAGCGATATGGTCTTTCAGCCAGAGGCGCTGGTTGCTTACATCAGTCAAGTAATGACGCTGCTGCCGGGTGACGTCGTTCTAACGGGCACTCCCGCTGGAATTGGTCCCCTAGCGATCGGCGATCGCGTCCGGGTCGAAATTGAAGGCATTGGTTCTCTAGAAAACTTTGTCCAAGCTCGCCCCATCCCGGCGCAACTGCTTTCGATGGACTCGATGGACTCAATGGATTCGATGGAATCCCAAAGCTGGTCATAAAGTCAACCCGTGGGGAATGGAGGAAGGGGGCGGCAGGGTATGAGCTTGGCAGGAAGAGCATTTTATCCACAACGCTACTTTCTGCTCCAGCTGATTTCAGCCGAAATACCTTGCCCGTAATGGGAAGTGAATGATTCTGGCCTTTAGACTTTGGCTCTAACATTGAGGGAAGGCATGATCCTAGGGGCTGTCATCATTTAACGCTCGAATCCTTATGCTGAAAGCCCTGCAAACCCTAGCGGGTTTGCAGGGCGGGTGCGGGTGTGCCTATGCAGCAAGCATTCTGAATTTAATCGATGACGCGCCCTAAAATTCTTTGTTGCTGTTTCCGGCTCTTGATTTTTTATATTCTGAACAGATGCGACATATCGCGTCTTTCCACCAATGGACTACCTGTATCTGCATGGTTTTGCTTCGAGTCCGCGATCGACCAAGGCACAGTTTCTCAAGCAGCAGTTTGCGAGGGTTGGCCAGACGCTGCACATTTTAGATTTGAATCAGAACGATTTTGCCCATCTCACGTTGAGTCGGCAGATCGAGCAGGCGCTCATGTGGATAGGCGATCGCCCTCAAGTCACGATTATCGGCTCCAGCTTTGGCGGACTCACCGCGTGTTGGATTGCGGAACGGGCCTCCGTGCAGACGCAAATTCAGCGTTTAGTGCTGCTGGCTCCGGCGTTTCAATTCCTCAATCAATGGTTGCCAAGATTAGGTGCCGAAGCGATTGCTCAGTGGCGCGAAACCCGCTGGCTGTCGGTTTACCACTATGGCAGGGGTGAACAACTGCCACTAGCTTACGATTTCATTACCGATGCTCAGCAATACGATGAGCGACAGCTCAAAACGGCAGTTCCGACCTTGATTTTGCACGGCCACCACGATGACGTGATCAGCATTCAGGCAAGTCGAGATTATGCAGCAGCTCGTTCCTGGACAACTTTGATTGAGCTAGATAGTGACCATAGTTTGGGCAGCGTGCAGTCGCAAATCTGGGCAGCCGTGCAGACATTTCTAAAGCAACCTAATCTCGAAGTTTGGCATTCGGCATTTGGAGTGCCAAGTGCCGAATGCAGAGAACGAAGAACATAGGGCCTTGCCCGCGCGAAGCAGAATCAAAAGCTCATACCCAAATCCCAAATCATCCATCTATTGACCCTGCGGTGATGCTCATCTATCTGATTCACCTAATCTCCCACTCCATTTACTAAAAACGCGGGGACTTCCAGAATGTGCCAATAGACGAGCACTGCGATCACCATCGTATACGCCGTAGAACTCCCGAAGCCGATCCATAAATCTCGCTGCAAGTTGCGTTGGTCCGCATCAAATACCAGATCGCCAGTGCCAAACTGCATCATCACCATCCCGGCGACGTTTGACAGCCAATACCCCACCAAAGTTGCTGGAGCAAACCATTCCGAGTGGAACCAGCTCGTGGCATAGCCAAACACAAGGGCAATCGGCAGGTTAAAAAACGCGTCATTCCACCAGGACAACGGCGACAGCATATAGCCCACGCCCATCAAAACACCGCCTCTGATTTTTTTGGAAAGGGATTTCACCGCGATCGCCCATTTGCTTCCATCACTTTACCGAATGGCATTAGTGCTATGTCAGTTCCTTTTTGATCGAGGTAATTGGTAGCAGGAAAAATCAGCAGTCAGAAAGTTTTCGGGAAAAGAGTTTGCCACCTAGTAGAGTGCATTGATCGAACGTGATGCATCGCCGCCCAATATTTTTATTTTCGGGAATCTAGAGGCTGTCATTGTTTAGATTTTCAATGCTTTAATAACCAGGGTTTCAGTCCCTTATGCAAGGAAATTAGGACGGGCGTAACAATGCTTACCCCATAAGGTTTCCAGCATTAATTGATGACATGCTTTAGCACTAGCCGACCCATACACATGGCGATCAACCGCCAATTAATAGTGACATAAACGTGACTTAATATCTCTATAGAAAAACTTCAATATACTTGTCCTAGCGTTAATCGACAAATCAACCATCGGGTTTCCGCTAAATAGTGTTTCTGCCTATTTCGGCGGGGTGCGCTGCGTCTGTGGATGTGACTGCTTGCATGCTGTTTAAGAAAAATCCCACCATCGCGACCTATGCCTAAATTAATTGTTTATGCCTGCCCGGTTGGCGAACTCGCCGATCAATTAGACATTTATTTTTCTAAGAGCCGAGTCATCTATGGCCCCAATACGGCTCATCGTTATATGCCGCACTGTACGCTGACGGGCTTTTTTGAAGATGCCACCAGTAGTATTCCGAAATACACTCGGGCGCTTGAACGCTCATTAAAGCGCTATCGGCGATCGCAACCGACCCCACCCTTAGAAGTCAGTGGCATGGCGTTTCGGGATGACTGGCACGGGCTAGAGCTGGCGTCAGACTGGCTGAAAAAGCTCGTGCTCGATTTTGTTTGCACTGCCACTTCACCAACGCGCAAATCGCCTCTGCGGCCTAAAGACTGGCTGCACCTCAGCTTGGCCTACGGATTTGTCCCTGACCAGGCAGAAGCACTAAAAACTTTGGCCCAAGAAGTTATCAATTTTGCCGCCCCGGTCGAGTGGGAACTCCGGTTTTATCAACAAAATCCTGATTTATCTTGGATTTGTCACCGGCAACTCAAGTTAGGGTAAGGCAAATTTGCAGGGCGAAATTCAGAGGACGGAATCGCAACTCATCTCATGTCTCATCTTATTATCACTTGGCTTGAGCCGAATCTTTTAGCTGCAAATTGGGGTAATGTAGCTGCAAAGCAGCGCGAAAGGCCGATAGGGTCACTGTTGCTCGCTTTCGTGATCGCAGGTCGAGTTCGATGGTGTGGGCGATAGTTTGAATGCCGCCACCGGTTAGCGGTAACTGTTGAGCGATCGCAGACCAGTTGAGCTTATGGGTTTTGATATCGGGAGCAAAAGCTTGTTTCCAGAGCCGTTGGCGGGCTCGCAAATGAGGGCGCGGCAACGTCAACACGACATCAAACTGCTGTCGCCAGCGAGGCCGAATTTGCTCTGGGCTCGCCACGGTCACCAGCGTCAGACCAAACTGTTGTCGCCACTGCCACCACTGATGCAGCCAAGACTGCTCGACCTGAGACTTGCGGCCAAACCACTGCTCGCCGTGCTTAACCAGCAGCAGGCTAGACGTTTCGGTGGGAGAATCGGTCAAGATGCGCGGATAGTCTTCTAGGTCAAGGGCTTGAAGATCGACGCAGGCTAAAGGTACCTGAAGTTGTGTCGCTATCGCCGCCGCGGCGAGAGTTTTGCCCGTGCCACCATCGCCACACACAAGCACCATCAACCCTGACAAATCGGCCTGCGCTTGCCGCGCCGAAGCTTGACGACTAAGGTACTGCAACTGCCAGATGAGCTTTTTGGGCAACACTAAATCGGTCCAGGTGGGCGCGATCGCGGCTATCTGGTCAGTCATCGCCGATGGCGGAGTTTCTGAAGGCGTGGCCGGGGGTGACAGCAGCATCGGCCCGGTTGAAGATGATAGCGGTGGAGCGGCCTCAGATGGCGGGGTGACCATAATCGCCTCATCCACCATTGAAGACGCCGACAGTAACGTCTCTAATTCTGCCACTGTAGGATTGTCGGCCAGCAAAAAATTAGAGAGGGTATCACTGACGCGTGCTTGCTGACTTAGCAGCGTACCATCTTCATCGCCGATCCATTCCAGCAGGCCCAGATTGACCAGCGAATGAGGAGCCGTCAGCCGGGCTCGGGCCTGCTGCCATTCTTGATCACTGTGGCAGAGCAGCCGCAGACACAAATCCACGGTGGGCAGATCGGCTAAGGCCCCTTCTTCTTCCTGCAAATAATCATACAAACGACCATAGCGGCGGTTGATCTCTGGCGCAATTGCCATCAGCACAATATTTTTTTCGACTTCGGAGAGCTGTAGATGAGCGCGTAATAGCGGTAGCGCCAAGACGATGCCCGCCTGCTGACAAGCCTGAACCCGCGCCTGCAGCTGCTGGCTGTAGGTGACGGTGGTGATGGCCGTTTGCGGCTGTCGTTTAGGGGGCGGCCCTTCGCGATCGTCGATGCCGCGATTAACCGTGATGATCCCCTTCCACCAGTGGCTAGTGACTTGATCTGCAGGCGAGTTGCCAGCCCGCTGCATCGTTTTATCATTTTGTCGCTTGCGGGCCACTGCTATCATCAGCATGCGATCTAGCCAGCGCAGTTCGGTTTTTAGGTAGGCCCAATTGTTCTCAAACGGCTTCGCCCCGTTATTGCTCATCCTTCATCATCCGCAAAAACTCCAGTGGCAAGCCATCGGCATCTGCAATAAACGCCACTTCATAAACCTGAGCACCAATCATTTGCTGCTGGGGAGGCAGCAATACCTTTAGCGAGGCAATCCCATCGGCATCCTGTTGGTGAGCATCAGCAAATCGCATTTCCAGTGATTCTAACCATTCTGGCAAATTATCGACGACTTCTGTCAAGTCAAACGACAAATGGTAATACCCCGTGTAGTGCTCATCATAGAAGCAATCAGGGATAGGCTGTGGTTCCGGAATTTGCAACAGCTCAATACGACCCTGCAAGCCAGTCATCCAGCAGGCCAAGGTAATGCCTGCCGTGAATTGCGTTTCCATCTCAAAGCCTAGCAGTGAATAAAACGCGATCGCCCGATGAATATCAGCGGTACGAATGGAAACGTGATGCATACAAATCAGGCTTAAGCAACTTATTGGATTAGCCTAGCAGCGCTCAACCACGCCAACCTGGCTGAATCAGGAACCGCTTATGTTAGGGGCAATGAGCAGCAATCGTTGAAACTCTCCACAGAGCTTACGCGGTAGCCAAATTATGACCGATCAGATTCCCAATCTTTAGAATTAGGAGAATTCACATTTTCTGGACTCGCAGAATGACAAATCAATGCGTCAGTCTCAACCTACTCAAACAGCCGAAAATAGGGATACCGTACCGGCACTCCAGGCTCTTTCTCAAGATCAAAGTTGATGATGTTCCAGCAGGGATCTTCATCCGACGGTGAGCTAAACTCAACCGGCAGGCCATAGAGTCGAGGCGTTCCACTATCGCTATGCCCACGCCACGGAGCACTGCGCTCCAGATAGGCCTTAACTAAATCTTGATAGCGCTGAGCAATAATCACCCGCGTGGCACGATACCCCTGGGTGTATAGTCGATCAAGAGCCTCATGAATTTCAAATCGGATGCCGTCAGGGTGAGTGTGCTGCCGATACCATTCCCCTTCCCACTGCCGCCAATGGCGCCCCGATTGTAAATGCACTAGCTCTTTACTATTTGGATCAGCTTCAAATGCTCCGTGACGGGGACATAAATAAGTATCCGTCAAAGTCAGTGCCGGGATTTTTTGACGGCAATGCGGGCACTTGATGTCAGGGCCAAAAATAGGATTTTGTAATGCAGGATTAACCATTAAGCAGCAGGCTGATGGATACATCCGACGGAATCCGGTAGCCGTATTATAACGGGGGGAACAACCTTTCCACTGTTGATTCTATATAAAGCTTTGGTTGATGACTGAGATTTCAACACCAATTTTATCTACTCCAGGAAAATCATGGCCACCGCCTGATATCAAGCAGGCTGCTTTTGTGGCTCCTGGGGCCACGGTCATCGGCCAGGTAACGCTCGCCGTTGGCAGTAGCGTCTGGTACAGTGCGGTTTTACGAGGTGACGTTGCAGCTATTGAGATTGGAGAACATACCAATATTCAAGATGGTGCTGTCTTGCACAGCGACGCGGGCCAGCCGACAATTCTGGACTCCCACGTGACAGTGGGCCACCGCGCGGTGATTCACAGTGCCCACGTCGAAGCAGGCTGCCTGATCGGCATTGGAGCAATTGTTTTGAATGGCGTGCGTGTGGGTACTGGCAGTATTGTCGGGGCAGGAGCGTTGGTCACCAAAGATGTACCACCGCGATCACTTGTTATGGGGCTACCAGCTAAAGTAATGCGCCCGTTATCAGACACTGAAGCGGCGGACCTGATTAAACACGCTCAAAAATATCATCAGCTAGCTTTGGTTCATGCGGGTCAAAGCCCCAGCTTAATCTGGGAGTAACCTCGTCGTGGGATGAGACCGATCTAAAAATGTGTTACATATTAATTATGAGAAGAGTGTGACATCTTATTAAGTCATTTATGTTGGGAGGTTTGGTGATGGACTGGAGAGTTTTAGTCGTTTTGGCCCCTGTCGTGCTGGCTGCGAGCTGGGCAGTGTTTAACATTGGTAGAGCCGCACTGGGCCAATTCCAAACATTCTTGAATAATCGCGAAGCGTAGAGTGTCTAAAATTTAGTGCATTTAGCTCATTAAGTCGTCGCGCCTTGTCGTGATTTGTAATGAACATAGGCCTTCTGTCAAAACTTTTGACAGAAGGCTTGTTTTATAGACTGCTGCTAATACTGGTTCGTCCTGTGTCTTTTTCGCGAAGCCCCATACGTAGAGGGTAGAAGGAGCTTGCAAGGGAAGATTCGTTAGACAAATTTGTAGTCTAGGCCTGAGTCATCGTGATCACATCAAAACAACCCCTGTCGGAAATCAATGATTTCCGACAGGGGTTGAGTGTTAGACGCAAATTTGACACCTACATTTTTTGCAGGGTAGCGGCGGGTATTTCCTCTGGCTGCAGTTTCTCAAGAATGGTGCTGGCCATTTGAGATGGGGTTAGCCCCAATGTTGCCTTCGACTGATCAGGGGCCGCATGGTCAACTAAGACATCTGGCACGCCGAGACGCACCACCGGCGCTGCAATTTGCGCGTCTAACAGCGCCTCTGCTATGCCGCTGCCAAAGCCCCCAATCGTACAGCCTTCTTCCATCGTGACCACGCGACCAATCTGACTTGCCAAAGGCAATATCAGCGCTTCGTCGAGGGGTTTAGCAAAGCGAGCATTCACCACTGTTGATTGAATGCCATGTTCGCTGAGAATTTCAGCCGTCTGCATAGCCGGATACACCATTGTGCCGTATCCCAGAATGAGCAAATCGTCACCCTGGCGCAGAATTTCGGCTTTCCCAATCGGCAACGGCTCCCAGCCCTCTTCCATCAGCGGGGCCCCCACACCGCTACCGCGAGGGTAGCGCAATGCAATCGGGCCATCAGTGTAGTTAATGCCAGTCAGGATCATGCGCTGTAGTTCCGCTTCATCCTTGGGGGCCATCAGCACCATGTTGGGAATCAAGCGCAGATAGGCAATATCGTACATGCCCTGGTGGGTGGGACCGTCAGCACCAACAATGCCGGCGCGATCAAGGCAGAAAAAGACCGGCAGCTTTTGAATGCAAACGTCGTGAATGATTTGGTCAAACGCCCGCTGTAGGAACGTGGAATAAATTGCCGCCACGGGGCGCATGCCCTGAGAGGCCAGTCCTGCCGCCAAGGTGACGGCGTGCTGCTCGGCAATGCCCACGTCAATATACTGCTTAGGCAGCTTTTTGCAGAGAATTTCGAGTCCAGTACCGGTAGCCATTGCAGCGGTGATACCGACCACCTTGGGATTGTCCTCCGCAATTCTGGTCAACGTATTGCCAAACACCTTGGCATATTTGGGCGGCTTCGGCTTGCTTGAAGGCTGAGCTTTCCCTGTCGCTAGGTCAAACGGATTTTGCGCATGATAGCCAACTTGGTCGGCTTCAGCGATCGCATATCCCTTGCCCTTGACGGTGGCAACATGAACCAGCACTGGCCCCTCAATCTTATGAGCTTCGTTAAAAGTGCTGATCAGCTCCGCCAAATTGTGACCATCTACCGGCCCCATGTAGGTGAAGCCCAGCTCTTCGAACACAGCGCCGACTTTAGGCACCGCCAGCCGCTTCATGCCCTCTTTGACGCGGCTGAGTTCCGGCGTTAAGGAATCGCCCACAAACGGCAAATGCTTGAACTGTTCTTCCAGATTATCCGTCAAGAACTGCATTGGCGGGCTCAGGCGCATTTTATTCAAATAGCGAGGAATCGCGCCAACGTTGGGAGAAATAGACATTTCATTGTCGTTCAGCACCACCAACAGCCGGGTATGGGGTAAATGTCCGGCATGGTTGATGGCTTCTAGGGCCATGCCGCCGGTCAAGGCACCATCGCCGATAATGGCCGCCACTTTATAGTCATCACCCTGCATGTCTCTGGCCAGCGCCATGCCTAAAGCCGCTGAAATGCTGGTGGAGGCATGACCGGCACCAAAGTGATCAAATTTACTTTCAGAGCGCTTAAGATAACCGGCTACCCCGTCTTTTTGCCGCAGGGTGTGGAAATTTTTGTAGCGCCCAGTAATCAATTTGTGGGGATACGCCTGGTGACCGACATCCCAGACAACTTTGTCATGGTCTAAGTCGAGGGTTTGATATAGTGCCAAAGTTAGCTCTACAACACCTAGACCCGGCCCCAGATGACCGCCGCTGGCGGCAACGGTTTCTAAATGCTTCTCTCGGATTTGCCGAGCAATCTGCTCAAGTTGATGAATCGACAAACTATGAAGCTGGTTCGGGTGAGTTACGTCACTCAAATGCATAGCGAGATACCCTCAGGTTTACGTAGGTAACGTGTAAGCTGTCTTTTTACTGTAAAAGATTAGGTTACTGCTCTTATTCCAGAAAGGTCAGATTATGGTGGAATAGGGAGGAGGTTCTTACAGAGAAAGACCCTAAAACAATCGTAAATTAGCCGCCATTTTTGCTGGCAAGGCTTATTCGACCGTTAATCAACCGAAAAATCCGTTAATCTCTTGTCATGATTTATTTTTCTCGGTCTTTGCAACTTTTCCAGTGGCCCGTGATACTGTTCCGGCGGCCGGTGATACCAGTTTTGGCGGGTACCGTATTGTCAATATCGACGCTGCCGCTGGCAACGAATTCAGCTCAGGCCCAAGCTCTCGATCTGGACTACGATGCCTGCGCTGATCAGCTGTTAAATGCTGGGGTTGATGCCGATGCTGCAGCGATCGCCTGTGCCTTATCCTATCGTCCCACAGAGGTGTCGGGATGTGTATCAAGCGTGTTGAATGCTGCCGATGTAACCCCCACTGCAGCCCTGTCTGCCTGTAGCCGCGATCGCCGTCCCGATGAAGTGGCAAGCTGTGTCTCCAGCATCCACGGTGATTTAGTCGTGAGTGACTCCCAGTCAGTGCTTGACCACTGCCATCGCACTATCTTGCCCGAACGGTATGCCGCCTGTGTGACCGGTATTTCTGACGAAATTGGCTATGCCACTGAAGATGCGCTGGCCAGCTGCATCGCAGCGGGCTATCGTCCCGAGAATGTGACTCCGACCTATATTCCAATGAATTAAGACAGCGCCGCGCCCATCACTACTGTTTGGGAGGTTGGGCGCGTGCTTGTGGCACTGTGGGGAAGCGGTGACCTGACTGCCGCCAACTATTTGCCGGCAACGGCAAGTTTAATTGGCGGTGCGCTGTAGGAGGAAAACGCCGACGGCTAGAAACAAGGCGATCGGCCCCCAAGCGGACATCAGGGGCGAGAAAATACCAACTTCGCCCATCGCATTGCAAATAAAAGCGATCAGGTAATAGCTAAAAATAATCACCACGCTGATGCCAAAGCTGGTAGCCTTGCCAGTGCGTTGGGGACGCACGCCTAACGAAGCCCCGACCAAACCAAACACCACGCAAACGAAGGGCAACGCATACTTCTGCTGAATGCGGATTTCAAACGTGCGGATTTCGCGCTCGTCCCCCGTTTTGCGAATTACCTCGCGAAGATATCGGGAGGCTTCGATAATGTTCATTTCTTCATCGTCTTTGGTGCGATTAGCAATATCAAACGGGGTGCTCGGCAACTGCACTTCCTGGTTTTCGAATTTAACGATATGGCTAAAGGAACCATCGGGAGAAACAGCATA